>JASHRA010000185.1 GCA_030038765.1 Candidatus Dormiibacterota bacterium
GTCGCGGGCCCGGCGCAGCGGGGTGGGCTGTCCCCGCACCGCCACCGGCACCACGTAGCCGGGCGCCCCGGCCGGCTCGCGGCCCAGGCCCTGCTCCCAGCGCTCCACGCCGCGCTCCCCGCCCAGGGCGGAGAGGAAGCGGGAGGGGATGGCCGGCGTGGGGCTGCCGTAGACGTGGCGGCGGAAGCAGTGGCTGAGGTAGAGGCGGCGCTTGGCCCTGGTCATGCCGACGTAGAACAGCCGCCTCTCCTCCTCGATCTCGGCCACGGTGTCGAGCGAGCGGCTGTGGGGCAGCAGCCCCTCCTCGACCCCGGTGATGAACACCACCTCGAACTCCAGGCCCTTGACCTGGTGCAGCGTGATCAGGGTCATGGAGCGGGAGCGGTCCTCCATCTGGTCCACCTCGCCGGAGAGCGCCACCTGCTCCAGGAACAGGGGCAGGGCCTCGGCCGAGGCCAGCTCCCCCTGCTCCGCGGCCAGCCCCCGCAGCTCCATGAGGTTGGCCCAGCGCTCCTCGCCCTCGACGCTGCCGTCGCGCACCAGCTGGCGGTATCCGCTGCGCTCCAGGAGCCGGTCCAGGACCGTCACCAGGGGCCAGGGACGGCTCCACTCGGAGAGCTCGTCGATGAGCTGCCGGAACTGGCGCAGGCCGTTCGCCGCGGCGCCGCGGACACCCACCGCGGCGGGGTCGGAGAGCAGCTCCCAGTGGGAGACCCCGGCCGCCTCGGCGCCGGCGAAGAGCTCGCGCAGGGAGTGGGCGCCGACGCCCCGCTTGGGCACGTTGACCACGCGCTCGAAGGCGAGCCGGTCCTGGGGGTGCTCCAGCAGGCGCAGGTAGGCGAGCACGTCCTTGACCTCGCGGCGCTGGTAGAAGCGCACCCCGCCGACCAGGCGGTAGGGGATGCCGGCGCGGAGCAGCGTCTCCTCCAGGGCCCGAGACTGGGCGTTGGTGCGGTAGAGGACCGCCATCTGGCCGTAGTCGGACTCCCCCAGGGAGACCAGCCGGGACGCCTCCCGGGCCACCGCCCCGGCCTCCTCGCGCTCGTCGTAGAGCTGCGCCACGACCACCGGGTCCCCCTCGGGGCCCTCGGTCCAGAGCCCCTTGTCCAGGCGCTCCGAGTTCTCCCGGATCACCGACTGGGCGGCGGCGACGATGGCCTTGGTGCTGCGGTAGTTCTGCTCCAGCGGGATCACCCGCGCGTCCGGGTAGTCGCGCTGGAACTCCATGATGTTGCGCAGGTCGGCGCCCCGCCAGCTGTAGACGGACTGGTCGGGATCGCCCACGACGGTGATGTGGCGGTGCTCCTCGACCAGGTGGCGGAGCATCAGGTACTGGGCCCGGTTGGTGTCCTGGTACTCGTCCACCAGGACGTGGTCGAAGCGGTGCTGGTAGCGCTGCCGCGCCTCCTCGGAGTCGCGCAGCAGCTCCACGGCGCGGAAGAGGAGGTCGTCGAAGTCGAGCGCGCCGGCCGCCTCCAGCAGGGCCTGGTAGCGGGGGTAGACGGCCGCCACCTGGCCCTCGACGTAGCCCGCCGCCTGCTCCGCGTAGGCGTCCGGCCCCCGCAGCTCGCCCTTGGCCCGCGAGATCTCGGCCGCCACCGTGGCCGGGCTGAGCCGCTTCTCGTCGATCCCCGACTGCCGCATCGCCTCGCGGGTGAGGGCCAGGCGGTCCAGCTCGTCGTAGACGGCGAAGCCGCGGGGAACGCCGATCAGCTCGCCGCGCTCGCGCAGCATGCGCACCCCGCAGGCGTGGAAGGTGCCCAGCCACATCCCCCGGGGCTCCTCGCCGAGCAGCCTCCCGAGCCGCTCCCGCATCTCCCGGGCCGCCTTGTTGGTGAAGGTCACCGCCATCACCCGGTCGGTCCTGGCCTGGCCCTCGGCCAGGAGCCGGGCCACCCGGTGGGTCAGCACCCGGGTCTTGCCCGAGCCCGCCCCGGCCAGCACCAGGAGCGGGTCCGGGGGCGCGGTGATGGCCTCCAGCTGCGCCTGGTTGAGGCCCCGCAGGAGCTCCTCGGGGCTCACCGCGAGGGCCGGGGGAGCGGTCCTCAGGGACTCGGGACGGGCGCTCAACCCACCGTCGCCGGGGTGGCGGCGAGCTCCGCGTAGAGCTCCGGCCGGCGATCGCCGAGGGTGTGGTTGCGGGGGGTGCGCCGGCGCAGCGCGGTGGCCCGCGCCAGGTCCACGTCGACCAGGACCGTGGCCTCGGTGTCGCTGGCGGCGGGACCGGCCAGCATCCAGCCGTCGGGGGCCACGACGCAGCTGCAGCCGAGGAACTTGAGGTCACGCTCCACCCCGATGCGGTCGGCGGCGGCGACGTAGACCTGGTTCTGGGTGGCGATGCCGACGCAGGCGTAGTTGCCCATGGTCCAGCCCCGGTCGTCGTAGCAGTGGTCGCGGAAGTTGCCGACCCAGTTGGTGGGCACGCAGATGATCTCGGCCCCGGCCAGGGTCAGCAGCCGGGCCGCCTCCGGGAACCAGGTGTCGTAGCAGATGAGGACCCCGAGGCGGCCGAAGGGCAGGTCGAAGACGGGGAACTCCTGGCCCGGCCGGAAGAAGCTCTTCTCGTTGTAGAAGAGGTGGGACTTGCGGTAGACGCCCACCAGGCCCTCCGGGCCGAGCACGGCGGCGGAGTTGAAGAGCTGCCCGCCCTCCAGCTCCGCGAAGCCGGCCACGGCGTGGACGCGGCGCTCACGGCAGACCTGCTGCCAGGCCCGCAGGGTGGTCCCCGTGGCCGCGTCCTGGGAGCAGCGCAGGGCCTCCTCGGGGCTGGCGAAGGCGTAGCCGGAGGAGGCCAGCTCGGGCAGCACCACCAGCTCGGCACCGGCCGCGGCGGCGCCCTCCAGGGCGTTGAGGCCCAACCCCAAGTTGGCCTCCATGTCGCCCACCCGGGGGGCGTACTGGCAGACGGCGAGCTTGATCCGCGAGCCCTGTGGCACCGGGACATTCTCCGCCTGGGCGGCGGTCAGAAGTCCATGTCCTCCATCCCGTCCATTCCGCCCATGCCCCCCATCCCGCCCATGCCGCCGTCGTCGCCACCCCCGGCGGGGAGGGCCGGCTCGGGCTGGGGCAGGTCGGCGACCAGGGCCTCGGTGGTGAGCAGCATCCCGGCCACCGAGGCCGCGCTCTGGAGGCTGGTCTTGACCACCTTGGTGGGGTCGACGATGCCGGCCTTGAAGAGGTCGCCGTACTCCAGGCTGCTGACGTCCAGGCCCTCGGTCGGGCCCAGCGCCTGGACCGCGGCCAGGACCACCGAGCCCTCCAGCCCGGCGTTGGCGGCGAGCTGCCGGATGGGCACCTGCAGCGCCCGGCTGACGATCTGGGCGCCGGCCGCCTGGTCGGTGTCGGCCCCCTTGACCTTGAGCTTGGCGGCGGCCAGCAGGAGGGCCTTGCCGCCGCCCGCGACGATGCCCTCGGCGACCGCCGCGCGGGTCGCCCCCAGGGCGTCCTCGACGCGCTCCTTGCGCTCGCGCAGAGCGGTCTCGGTGGCGGCCCCGACCTTGATCACGGCCACCCCGCCCACCAGCCGCGCCTTGCGCTCCTCCAGCTTCTCCCGGTCCCAGTCGGAGTCGGTGACCTCGATCTGCTGGTCGATCTCCCGGACCCGCTCCTTCACCTGCCCCGGGGTGCCCTTGCCCTCGACGATGGTGGTGTCGTCCTTGGTCACCACCACGCGCCGGGCGCCGCCCAGCTGGGACTCCTGGATGGCGTCCATGGCCAGCCCCAGCTCCTCGGAGATCTGCTCCGCCCCGGTCAGGACGGCGATGTCCTGGAGCATGGCCTGGCGCCTGTCCCCGAAGCCGGGGGCCTTGACGGCGCAGACGGAGAGCGTGCCCCGGAGCCGGTTCACCACCAGGGTCGAGAGGGCCTCGCCCTCCACGTCCTCGGCGATGATCAGGAGCGGGCGCGACGCCTTCACCGCCAGCTCCATGGCCGGGACCACGTCGTTGAGGGCCGAGAGCTTGCGCGGCGTGACCACGATGAGGGGGTCCTCCAGCACCGCCTCCATGGCCTGCTGGTCGGTGACCAGGTAGGAGGAGACGTAGCCGCGGTCGAACTGCATCCCCTCCACCACCTTGACCTCGGTGTCGATGCTGGAGGACTCCTCGACCGTGATCACGCCCTCGGGGCCGACCCGGTCCATGGCGTCGGCGATCATGGAGCCGATCTCCTCGCTGCCGCTGGAGATGGTGGCCACGTGGGCCATGTCCTCCCGCCCCGCCACCGGCCGGCTCAGCTTGTCGAGCTCCGCCATGACCTTCTGGGTGGCGGCGTCGATGCCCTGCTTGAGGCCCACCGCCGAGGCGCCGGCCACCAGGTTGCGGAGCCCCTCCTCGACCATGGTCTCGGCCAGCAGCGCGGCCGTGGTGGTGCCGTCCCCAGCGATGTCGTTGGCCTTGCGAGCGGCCTCCGCCAGCAGCTGGGCGCCCATGTTCTCGAAGTGGTCGGGAAGCTCGATGTCGCGCACGATGGTGGCCCCGTCGCTGGTCACCTGCGGGCTCCCGTACTTGCGGTCGATGACCACCGCCCGCCCCCTCGGTCCCAGGGTCGTGCGCACCGCCGCGGCCACCTGGGCCGTGCCCCGGAGCAGGGCCTGGCGGGCCTCCTCGTCGAACTTCAGCTGCTTGGCTGGCACTTCATCACCTCTGCATCACCCGGCGCCGGGCTCGCGGCGGCCCGGGGGCCGCGCGAGCCCGCGGCTCAGGCCTTCAGGACTTGCCGTTGGCGACCACGGCCAGGATGTCCCGCTCCGAGAGGATGAGGTAGTCCTGATCGTCGATCTTGATCTCGGAGCCGGAGTACTTGGCGTAGATGATGCGGTCCCCGACGGAGACGTCCATGGCCACCCGCTGGCCGGTCTGCTCGTTGTACTTGCCGTTGCCCACCGCCTCGACGGTCCCCTCCTGGGGCTTCTCCTTGGCGGTGTCGGGAAGCACGATGCCGCTCTTGGTGGTCTCCTCCCGCTCGAGTGGCTTCACCACCACCCGATCAGCCAGCGGACGTAGCTTGAGGGCCATTCCCTACCTCCTGTGGTTAGCACTCAACCCATGTGAGTGCTAACAGTCTAGCCTGCGCCGCGAGCTTCCCGCAAGCCGCCGCCCGGCACCACGGGGCTCACCGCCCCGGCCTGTCCTGCCCCGCCGGGCTCGGCCCCGGGCCCGGTTCCAGCTCCCCACCCGGGCCCTGCCAGCGGGCCCGGGCGGGGCTCCGGCAGCCCTTACCATCGGGCCGTCCATGGCCCAGAGTCGCCCGTGAGCGTGCCCCACCGCATCGTCGACTACGACAGCGGCTACGACTACCTCGCCTTCTGGGGCACCCGTGACTACGAGCACTGGGTCGAGGCGCGCCTGCTGGGACGCCTGCTGCCCCGCCTGGGCCACCCCAGCTGCTTCGGGGACTTCGGCGGCGGCTTCGGCCGCAACGCCGCCCAGTACCTCCGGGTGGCCGAGCGGGCCCTGCTGGTGGACTACTCGGTGGCCAACCTCAGCCGCGCTGCCCAGCTCCTCTCGCCCCAGATCGCCTCCGGGCGGGTGCTGCTGCTGCGCGCCGACCTGGCCCGGCTCCCGCTCCGCGACCGGGCCCTGGACGCGGCCATGGTGGTGCGGGTCCTGCACCACCTCGACAACCTGGACGCCTGCCTCGCCGAGATGGCCCGGGTGGTGGACCGCGCCTGGCTCCTGGACGTCCCCATCAAGCACCACCTGCTGGGCCGGGCCCGCGCCCTGGCCCGGGGCCGTTACCGGGAGCTGGTGGGCCCGGAGCCGCTCCGCACCGGCAGCACCGACTACCCCTTCTACACCTTCCAGCTGGGAGCGGTGCGGGACCGGCTCTCGGCCCTCGGCTTCGCCACCCGCCCCCTCGCCAGCGTCAACAACTTCCGCCGCTGGGACCAGCTCCTGCCAGCCCCCGCAGTCCGCGCCCTGAGCCCTCTCGTGTACACGCTGGAGCTGGGCGCGCAGCGGGCCGGCCGGGGCTGGTGGGGGCCCAGCCAGTTCCTCCTGGCGCGCCGCCCGGGCCCCTCCCGGGAACCCCTGCCCGAGGCCGCCGAGGGAGTGCCCGAGGGACTCCGGGAGCTGTCCCGAAGGCTGGTGTGCCCGGCCTGCCACGGACCTCTGCGATGGCTCGACGAGGGCTTCTCCTGCCCTGCCTGCGGGCTCGGCTTCCGGCGCCGCCAGGGGTTCTGGGACTTCGCCCTGCCGGCTCAGGCGTAGGCGCGCAGACCGGGGTCGACGTCGAAGGGGTCCCGGTCGAAGCCGGCCCGCTGCACCCGGGTCCAGCCGGCGGCGCCGATCATGGCCCCGTTGTCGGTGCAGAGGTCGGGAGCGGGGATGGTCACCTCGGCGATCCCCTCCAGGCGCTGCCGGGCCAGCTCCCGCAGCAGGCGGTTGCTGGCGACGCCCCCGGCCAGCACCACCCGGCGGCAGCCGGTGCGCTCGACGGCCGCCTCGAGCTGGATGCAGAGCGTCTCCACGACCGCCAGCCGGAAGCTGGCGGCCAGGTCGGCCACCTGGTCCGGCTGCAGCTGCCCCAGCCGCCGCACCAGGTAGAGGACGGCCGTCTTGAGCCCGCTGAAGGAGAAGGAGAAGTCGGGCAGGACGGGACGCGGCAGGCGGTAGCGGGTGGGGTCGCCCTCGGCCGCGGCGCGGTCGATGGCGGGGCCGCCCGGGTAGGTGAGGCCGAGGGTGCGGGCGACCTTGTCGAAGGCCTCGCCGGCGGCGTCGTCCAGGGTCTGGCCCAGGAGCCGGTAGCGGCCCGGCCCCTCCATCGACACGAGCATGGTGTGGCCCCCCGACACGAGCAGGACGGCCACGGGCCACCCGATGCCGGGGTGGTCGAGGAGGGCGGCGAAGAGGTGGCCCTCGAGGTGGTTCACCCCCACGAAGGGGACGTCCCACACCAGCGCCAGGACCTTGGCCGCGCTCACGCCCACCAGGAGCGA
>JASHRA010000186.1 GCA_030038765.1 Candidatus Dormiibacterota bacterium
TGGGAACGTCGAAGGGGTTGCGCTCCACCGTCCCGACCCAGGTCTCCCGGTGCGCCGGCTCGGGGGCCAGCTCGACCCGCTCCTCCAGCAGCGGGCACAGCAGCCGGGCCATGTCGGCGGCGGCCCGGACCGCCACCCGGGCTCCCTCCGGGGTCAGCTGGCTGGTGGCGGCGAAGCCCCAGGACCCGTCCAGCACGAGGCGGACGCCGAGGCCGAGCGGCTCGGACTCACCGAGGGAGATGAGGTCGTGCTCGCGGCAGTGGATGGCCTGGACGCGGTCCCGGTGCACCCGGAGATCGCCGTAGCTGACGCCGGGGAGCGAGCGGAGCGCCTCCAGAGCGGCCCCGGCGAGCTCGTCCAGGGGCAGCGCGGTGAAGGCGGGGTCGACTTCTGGCATCATTCCTCCGCGGCCACGGGCCGCAGCCGGTGGCGGCGGCGGGCGCCCGGCCCGGGGCCGGGGCGGCTCCGAGTCTAGCGAACCCGCCCCCGGGCACAGAGGAGCCCCGGGCACGCAGGGCCCGAAGGCCCTGGTACCCGGGGCGTCGAGTCGGCGGGGCTACCGCCTCAGCGGGTGCGGGGGCGGAGCGCCCGGCGCCCGGCCAGGAGCAGCAGGCCGCCCAGGAAGAGGACGAGCGAGCCGAGGAGGCCGGTCCCGAAGAGGTCGGACCCGGTGTTGGGGGTGCTGACTCCGAGCACGTGCCCGACCGGCGTGGTGATGCTGACGGGCTCGCCGCAGCTGCTCACCGTCGTGTTGTAGTCGTCGCCGGTGAAGGTCACGTCCCAGTAGTAGGTGCCGCTGGAGACCGTCTTGTAGCCGCTGGCCGGCAGGGACACGGTGTAGGTGATGCTGCCGTCAGGGTTGCTGGTCTCGGACTGGGTGAAGGAGCCGAGGTTGGCGACCAGCCCGGAGGCGGCGCAGGTGGGATCGTTGAGGAAGAGTTGGAAATGGACCGAGTCGGGGGTCCCGTCGGCCACCGCGGTCGGCTGGCTGGCCGTGCCGCTGGCGGGGTTGGGGCTGACCACCGGGGTGACCGTCGCCGTGTCGGTGATGACGGTGCCGATGGTGCCGCCCGAGGACGGGGCCGTGCTCACGGCCGGGGTGTTGGGCAAGACCACGGTGAGCTCACCGCAGCCGGAGGAGGCGGGACGGTTGTAGGCGTCGCCGCTGTAGTCCGCCTCCCAGTAGTAGTTCCCGGGCAGGAGCGGATGCTGGATCTGGTCGGTGAAGGTGGCCTGGAACTGGCCGTTCACCTCGGTGACGGGGACCCAGCCCTGGGCCACGAGGTCGCTGCCCTGGCAGGGGCACTGGGGGCTGCTGCCGGCCACGGGGCCGAAGAGCTCGAAGTGGACCTGGCCGTTGGACTGACCCTGGGGCGCCGGGTAGAGACCGCTGAGGGTGGCCGTGTCACTGACCGTGGTCACGGGCGCGGTGGTCACCGGGGTCTGCTGCACGGTGCTCACCGTGGGGCACTTCTTGGTGACCAGGACCGGCTCTGACTGGCAGTTGCTGGTCACGGTCTGGTTGAGGTCGTTGCCGGAGTAGGTGTCCTCCCAGTAGTAGAGGCCGGGCCAGCTGACCGTCACCGGCGCCGAGAAGGCGTCGCCCTGGGCGTTGACCGCTCCGGTCGAGGTCTGACCCACCAGCTGGGTGCAGCTGGCGTCGGAGTAGAGGCCGAAGGTGACGCTGGCGTCGGAGTCGGGGCGGAAGCCGCCCGTGATCTCCGCCTCGTCGCTGACCTGGCTCCCCACCACCACCTGGGACTGGGTCGTGGTCGTGATCTGGGGCGTGGCCTGGACCACGTCCACCAGCTCGGAGCCGCAGGGGCTGGAGCTGGGGTTGTTGTTGGCGTCGCCGTCGTAGGCGACGGTCCAGCTGTAGGTGCCGAGGTGGTCGACCGTGAACTGGGCCGAGGTCGCGTAGGAGTAGTCGGGCCCCACCGTGAGCGCCTGCTCGTCGATGAAGACCGGCTCCCCGGAGCAGCTGGGCTGGTCCGGGGCGAAGAGGTTGAAGTAGACGTCACCGGAGGCACCGGAGGGCGTCCCCTGGTTGCTGACCTCGGTGCTGTCGGAGATCCCCGACCCCACCGGGACCTGCTGGCTCCCGCTCGAGGTGACGGTGGTCACCTGGGGGGTGGCCCGCTCCACCGTCAGCGGCTCCTGGCCGCAGCCGGAGCTGGCGGCGGTGTTGAAGTCGTCGCCCGAGTACTGCGCCTCCCACTCCCAGGTGCCGGCCTGGTTGGCCACGTAGGTGCCCGACTGGGCCCGTCCGGAGCTGAGGCTGACGCTGTCCGAGTACACCGGCGTGCCCGAGCAGCTGGCGTTGTCGAAGAGCTCGAAGGTGACGGTTCCGCTGGGGTTGAGGCCGCCCTCGACGGTCGCCGAGTCGGCGAGCTGGGACCCGAATTGGGCCACCGTGCCCACCTCGGCCGGGCTGGCCGAGCTCCAGGTGCTGACCGAGGTCGTGGCCTGGCTGTCCAGCGGCTCGCTGCCGCAGGCGCTCTCGAAGGGCTGGATCTGGGGCCAGCCGGCTCCGACGTTGACGCTCACCTGGGCCAGCCACTCGTAGGCGCCCGGCCGGGTGATGGTGTAGGCCCCGGAGGGGCTCTGGGCGGTGCCGGCGCTGCCCAGCGGGATCGCCTTGCCCGGCACCTTGGGAGCCACCGGCTGGCCCTGGCAGCTGGTCCCGGAGAAGAGCTCGAAGACGACCGACGCAGTCGCCTCGGGATCGTCGGCCAGGAGCTGGGGCCAGTTGCTGACCGTGGCCGTGTCAGCCGCCGTGAAGGGGGCCGCGGCCGTGGTCGGGGTGGCCTGGGTGGTCACCGAGAGCTGGGGCAGGACCACCTGGACGCTGACCGGCTCGCTGCCGCAGGGGCTGCTCACCGAGGTGCCGCCGGCGGCGCTGTAGGTGGCGACCCAGAAGTACTGGGAGCCGTTGCTGGCGTCGGCCGGGATCTGGTAGTAGCCGTCGGCCCCGGCGCTGAGGCCGGAGACGCTCTCGGAGCGGCCCGCCAGGCCCTCACCCTCGGTGCTGGAGACCGGCACCGAGGTCTGGAGGAGAGGCGTGCCGAGGTCGTAGCAGCCGGTGTAGGGGTTGCCCTGGAAGAGTTCGAACTCGATGCTCCCGCTCTGCACGTAGCTGCCCGAGCTCACCGTCGCGGTGTCGTAGATGTAGTCGCCGGGCGCCGCCTTGGAGCTGGCAGCGCCGGTGTTGCCACCGGCGCTGGGAAGGCCCGAGGCGGTGTAGGCCTGAGTGCTCAGCGAGTAGCCCCCGGGGCTGCCCGCCAGGGCGGTGGCGGTGCTCAGCGAGGCAGCCATGCCGAGCAGCCCCAGGGCTCCCGTCAGGGCCATCGCCTTGCCCAGCCAGTCCACCCAGCTGTGACGCTTGATCGAGATCAACCGATATCTCCTCCCAGCAAAGGACGCGTGATCAATTCCGTGCGCACGCCGCGCACCACCGCTCCCCGACCCTCTCGAGGCGTCTCATCGGGCTCCATCGATCCCTGGGCCCGCTGGCCACGGGGTCCTAAGAGGTCCGGCCGCGTCCCCCCCTCAGGGGAAGCTGCCAATTCCGTCTCCCAGTTGGGGCCACAGCGCTGTGCCGATGAGCGGGACTAGTCACCGAACGAGTCGGTGGCGACATGTAAGCACCCGTGTGACAGCGAGTGGAGGTTCTGACACGCCGTCTTGACGCCCCGTTACGGGGATGTTGCAGGAAAGTCAGCCGCGGCAACGAAAACCGGGCCCGCGCCGCGCTCCCGGGCAGGCCCGGCAAGCTCGCCGGGTCACTCCCTCCGCTCCGCCCAGCGGCACAGACCGGACGCCCCGGGCCGGCCCCGGGCGCGGGGCGACTGCTAGCATCAGCGCCAGTGCGCCCTCCCGCCCGACCCGGCCAGCCGACGCTGCGCCGGGCCCGCCTGGGGAACGGCCTCGACGTCGTGCTGAGCCCGGAGCGGAGCTCGCCGACGGTGGCCCTGGGCGTCTACTACCGGACCGGCTTCAGGCTCGAGCCGGAGGGCCGCACCGGCTTCGCCCACCTCTTCGAGCACCTCATGTTCCAGGGCACGCGGCGCGTCCCCAAGCGCGCCTTCGGCCGGGTCATCGGCGCCTCGGGCGGAGTGCTCAACGGCTCCACCCGCCACGACTACACGAACTACTTCGAGGTGCTGCCCAGCTCGGCCCTGGAGACGGCCTGCTTCCTGGAGGCGGACCGGCTCCAGAACCTGGAGATCACCGAGGAGACGCTGCGCAACCAGGTCGACGTGGTCAAGGAGGAGGTCCGGGTCAACGTCCTGAACCAGCCCTACGGCGGCTTCTCCTGGCTCTGGCTCTCGCAGTACGCCTTCCACACCTACCCTAACGCCCACAACTACTACGGCGAGTTCGGCGACCTGGAGGCGGCCACGGTGGCCGAGGCCCAGGCCTTCTACGAGACCTGGTACGGGCCCGGGAACGCCAGCCTGGTCCTGACCGGCGACTTCGACCCCGATCGCGCCCTGGAGCTGGCGGAGAGGCTCTTCGGCGCCGTCCCGGCCCGGCCCGACCCGCCTCGCCTGGACGTCGAGGAGGCGCCGCCCGAGTCCCGCACCGAGCACCGCCACCGCGACCCCATGGCGCCCAGCCCGAAGCTGGCCCTGGGCTACCGCACGGCGCCCTTCGGCGACCCCGACCACCTACCCCTGGCGCTGGCGGCACGGATCCTCACCGACGGCCGCTCCTCGCGGCTGCAGCGGGCCCTGGTCCAGGAGCGCCAGCTGCTGCTCGGGGTCAATGGCGGTCCCAACTTCCCCATCGGCGACGCCTTCGAGTTCCGCGGACCCGCCCTCTTCACCATCGAGGCCTCGCCCCGGCCCGGGGTCAGCACCGCCGGCGCCCTGGCGGCCCTGGACGAGGAGGTGGCGCGCCTGGCCCGCGAGGGGCCCAGCGCGGACGAGCTGATGCGGGCCAAGCGACGGGAGCTGACCGGTTACCACGCCAGTGTCGACAGCCGCCTGGGCCGGCTCCGGCGGCTGGCCGAGCTGGCCGCCGTCCACGACCGGCCGGAGCTGGTCGACCTCCTTCCCGGCCGCTTCCAGGCGGTCACCGAGGAGGAGGTCCGCCGCGCCGTCGCGGACTGGCTCCGGCCGGAGCGCTCGACGGTGCTGCACTGGCTGCCGGCGGCGGGACGGAGGGGAGACGCGTGAGTCCGCCCAGCCCGGCTCCGGACTGGCCCCCGGCGGTCCCCTCCCCCGGACCCCTGCCCCGGCTCCGGCTGGGACGTCCGGTCGAGGGCCGTCTCAGCAACGGCGTCGCGGTGATGGTCGTGGCCCGGCCCAGCGTCCCCCGCCTGGAGCTCCGCCTCAGCGTCCCGGCCGGGGCCGCGGTGGGGGCCAGCGCCGCCACCAGCGAGCTGCTCCGGGCGGGCATCCTGCTGGGCACCCGGGAACTGGACCAGGGCCAGGTCTCGGAGGCCGTCCAACGCCTCGGCGGCTCGCTCCAAGTGCACCAGGACCAGGACCGCCTGGTGATCTCCGCCGCCGCCCTCAGCGAGGCCGAGGAGGAGCTCTACCGGCTGCTGGGGGCGCTCGTCGCCGGACCCGCCTTCCCCGCCCCCGACGTGGCCACCGAGCGGCTCAAGCTGCTGGAGGCGCTCCGCCAGGCGCGGGCCACGCCCGAGTTCCCGGCGGCGGAGCGCCTCCAGCAGCTGGTCTACGCCGGCCACCCCTACGGACGCCCCGAGCCCGGCGAGGCGGAGATCCGGCGCGTGGGCGGCGAGCAGCTGGCCCGCCTCCACCGCTCCACCTTCCTGCCCGGATCGGCCCAGATCACGGTCGTGGGCGATGTCCGGCCCGTCGCCACCCTGGAGCGGCTGGAGCGCGGCTTCGGGGGCTGGCGGGGGCGGGGCCGGGCCCGGCCGGTGGCCCCGGTGCGGGCCCGGCGGCGGCCCTGGGTGACCCTGCTCGACCGCCCCGGATCGGTCCAGACGGTGATCCTGGCCGCCGCCAGCGCGCCTCCCATGGGCGACCCCCGGCACCTCGGCCTGCAGCTGGCGGCGGCGGTGCTGGGGGGCGGCTTCGACTCCCGCCTGATGGCCAACCTGCGCGAGGACAAGGGCTACACCTACGGCGCCATCACCAGCTCCGAGCTCCACCTGCGGGACACGCTGACGGTGACCGAGGCGCAGGTCCGCACCGAGGTCACCGCGGCCGCCTACGTGGAGCTGCTGGGCGAGCTGGGTCGGCTGGCCACGGTGCCGGTCCCCGACTCCGAGCTGGCCGACACCCGGCGCTACCTGGCCGGGGCCCAGCTGATCTTCCTCCAGACCCAGGCCGGCCTGGCCAGCGCGCTGGCGGGCGTGCGCGCCCACGGCCTCGACCACCGCTACCTGGAGCACCACGCCCAGGCCCTGGACGCGCTGCGGCCGGAGCAGGTCCTCGACGCCGCCGGGCGCCACCTGGGCCCGGAGGCCGTCACCGTGGTCATGGCCGGCGACGCGGCCCGCATCCTGGAGCCGCTGCGGCGCGTCGCCTCGGTGCGCCTGGAGCCGGCGCCCCCGGCCCGGCTCAGCCCTGCAGCAGGGCCCGGCGGCCGGCCCAGCCGACGAGGGCGAGCAGCAGCACCGCCGCCAGCACCCCGCAGAGGGTGAGGTAGGCGCCGCCGCTGAGGGGGACCGCGGCCAGCCCCAGGGTGAGCAGGGCGGCCAGCCCGCCCCCCAGCGCCAGGAGCAGCAGCCAGAGGATCCTCACCAGGCTCAGGCGGAGCGCCTCCCGGGCCGGGCGCGCCCCCTCCAGGGACCAGAAGGCGAGCTCGGCGGAGAGCAGCAGGGCCGGGCCCAGGAGCGGGCAGAGGGCGACCGGGCCGCCCAGGGCCAGGGCCGCCCCCTCGGGCAGCGCGACCACGGCCAGGGCGGGCACCACCCAGCGCTCACGGGCCAGGACCAGGACCAGGGCCAGGCCCAGCAGGCCGCAGAGCTCCAGCCCCACCAGGAGGGTGACCGGCGCCCGGGTGGCCCCGGTCAGGGTGGCCGGCAGGGCACAGGCGGCCAGGGCCAGCGAGGCCAGGCCGGGGATCAGGCGGCGGGGCGGCGGGCGAATCGCCGGAACTCCCTGATCTCGGCCAGCAGGCTCTCCAGGGAGAGCCCCTCGGGCCACTCCAGGACCAGCAGCCCGGAGCGCTGGAGGGCCCGCCGGCGGGAGGCGCGGACGAGCTTCCAGAGGGCCAGCGCGGTGGCGTCCACGGCCCGCCCCTCGCGGCCGATGAAGCGCTCGGGATCGATCTCCAGGACGACCAGGTCGAAGCCCCGCTGGTGCAGGTTGACCAGCGCCCCCAGGCTGCGCAGGTCGAGCAGCGGGGTGAGGGCCAGGACCGTGGCCGAGGGCGGGAGCACCCGGTTGGGGATGACGTCCACCTTCTGCCAGGCGTAGCTGGTCACTACCTGGGTGTCGAGCAGGGACTCGACGACGCGGTAGAACTGCTGCGGGCCCATGCCCGGCACCATCCAGCGCAGCAGGCCGCCGAAGCCGACCAGCCCGACCCGGTCCCGCTCCCCGAGGTAGCCGTCGGCGAGGGCGGAGGCCGCCCGCACGGCCAGGGTCAGCACCGAGTCCAGCCCGGCGCCGATCTCGGCGAAGCTGTCGATGAAGAGGATCACGTCGGCGTTGCGCTCCAGGTGGAAGTCGTTGACGAAGGGACTCCCGGTGCGCGCCGTGACCCGCCAGTTGATCCTCCGCACCCGGTCCCCGGCGGCGAAGGGGCGGATCTCGGCGAACTCGATCCCCTCACCGTGCTGGCGGGCGATGCGGTTGCCCGAGAAGAGCTGGGTCCGGGCCGGGTCGGCCAGGCGCCGCAGCCGCTCCCAGGCGGGGTAGACGCGGACCCGGCCCGCGCCTCCCAGCTGCCCGCTGTAGCGGAGCAGGCCGAAGGCGTCCTGGGCCTGGAACTCCACCGGCCCCACCTGGTGGTGGCCCCACCGCTCCGCCCGGAGCGGCCAGCTGACCGGCTCGGCCGCGCCCGGCCGCGGGCTCAGCCGGAGCCGGTCGGCGGGGACCTCGGAGCTGAGGTCGGGGGCGTGGGGCAGCCGCAGCTCGAGGTCCAGGAGGCGGCGTCGGCAGCGCAGCTCACCGCTCCAGGCCAGCTCCTGCCCCTCCGCCACCCGCGGCTGGTCCAGGCCGCCCTCAAGTTCCAGGCCGGGATCCGAGGCCTGGGCCAGGCCCAGGGCCAGCCAGATGGCGAAGGGGGCCACCAGCGCCAGCGGCGCGATCCGGTCCAGGGTCACGGCGGCGAAGGCGCCGAGGGCCACCAGGGCGGCGTAGCCCACCAGCCTCGGGGTGGGCCGGCGAACTAGCGTAGGGCCGCCGCCGGGTCCCGCCCGGCCGCCCTGGTGGGCGGGGTGGGAACACTCCCGAGACACTCCTGGACGACGTCGTCGGTGCGGGTCCGCTGGACCCAGAGCTCGGGGCGCAGGGTGAGCCGGTGGGCCAGGGCCGGCACCGCCACCCACTTGACGTCCTCGGGGGTGACGAACTCCCGGCCCTCCACCGCGGCCCGGGCCCGGGCCAGCTTGAGCAGGGCCAGCGAGCCCCGCGGGCTGGCGCCCACCTGGACCCCGGGGTGGTTCCGGGTGGCCGTCACCAGGTCCACGATGTAGAACTCGATGTCGGGGTCGACGTGGACCTGCTCCAGCACGCCCTGGAGGCGGAGCAGCAGGTCCAGGTCCACCAGCTGCTCCAGCTCGACCTCGTCGGCGCCCCGGCTCTGGCGCCGCTCCAGCATCTCGCGCTCCTCCTCGCGGCTCATGTAGCCGATGCCGAGGCGGAGCATGAAGCGGTCCAGCTGGGCCTCGGGCAGGGGGTAGGTGCCCTCGTACTCGATGGGGTTCTGGGTGGCCAGGACCAGGAAGGGCCGGGGCAGGGGCCGGGTCACGCCCTCGATCGTCACCTGGCGCTCCTGCATCCCCTCCAGGAGCGCGGCCTGGGTCTTGGCCGGCGAGCGGTTGATCTCGTCCGCCAGCAGCAGGTTGGCGAAGATCGGGCCGGAGCGCATCTCGAAGTCCCCGGAGCGCTGGTTGAAGATCGAGGAACCGGTGATGTCCGAGGGCATCAGGTCGGGGGTGAACTGGATGCGGGAGAAGGCCAGCCCGCAGCAGCGGGCGAAGGAGCGCGCCATCAGGGTCTTGGCCAGGCCCGGGTAGTCCTCGATCAGGACGTGGCCGTCGGCGAGCAGCGCCAGCAGCACCAGCTCGAGCGCCTCGCGCTTGCCCACCACCGCCTTGCCCAGCTCGTCCAGCAGCCGGCCGGACACCTGCCGCAGCTCCTCCAGACCGGTCAAGTTCCCAATCTCCCAAGCTCCTCCACCAAGGCCGCCATCTCCTGCTTGCCTGGGACCCAACTCTGGCTCCGCTCCCCGCTCGGGGTCAGCAGCAGCTCCCGCAGGCCCGGGCTGAGCCGGGCCGCGGCCCGCTCCGGCTGCCGCGAGAGCGAGACGCCGGAGCGGGCCAGGCGGTCCTCGGCCACCTGGCGGAGCAGGGGTGTGATCTCGAGGTCGAACTGGGTCCGGTTGGAGCGGCTGGCCCGGAGCGCGTTCTGGAGCTGGTCCAGCTCCAGGGGCAGCGCCGAGCCGGCCGGCTCGGCCCGCCGCTGGGACACGAAGGGCCCGAGCTGGGAGAGGCGGCGCACCCTCTGGACCATGAGGTAGAGGAGGACGAAGCCGGCGGCCAGGAAGTAGGTCCTCAGCACCTCCGCCTGGGGCAGCCCACCCCGGAGCAGCAGTACCCCCATGGCCACGGTGCCGAGCCCCAGCAGGGCCAGCGGTGCCCCGTAACGCTCCAGGAAACCGACCTCTGGTCCGCTCGCCATCCGCGCTCCTCGTCAGCCCGGTCCCGATCGGCCCGGGTGCCCCGAGGATACCGGTCCGGGAGCCGGTCCCGGCTCAGCTCCCCCCGGAGCCGGCGGCGCTGGCCTCCCCGATCTCCCGGCGCAGCTCCCCCAGCGCCTCCTCCGCCTCCCGGCGCATGGCCTGGTCCACGGCCTCGACGGAGAAACGGGCGGTCTCGAAGAGGGCGGTCAGCCGGCTCACCGCGGCGGCGCTGGCGTGGAGTTTCTGGAGCGCCCGCTGCAGGTACTCGAGCGGGGTCTCGTGGACGGCCCGGGCGAGCCCGGAGCGGGCCAGGCTGCCCTCTATCCGTGCGTAGGCGGAGATCACCGCCTGACGCGGGTCGGCGCCCCCGGCCAGCTCCTCCAGGCCTTGGTCCAGGCCCGCCGTGAGGTCGCTCACCAGCGCCGGGGACTCCCCGCTCAGGGAGGTCCGGCGTCGGTTCCGGAGCCATACACCGCCAGCCAGCAGCAGCAGCACCGCCACGCCGATCACCACCGCGACCAGGGTGGCGTCACCGAGGCTGACATTCCCCACCGCCGCGTGGCCGTGGGAGTGCACGGGATGGATGGTCGCGGTCCCGCCGCCGCCGCCGGCGACCTTGCGCCGGCCGTGGGCCAGGGCCCAGACCAGCACCAGCGCCTGGATGGCGAGCAGCGCCACCGGGATGGCGGCGAGCCGGAGCACCACCGGCCAGGGCAGCCGGGGCGCCTTCTCGGCGTGCTTGCCGATCTCCCGGAGGCGGCGCCAGGGGAAGACGACCAGCCCCGCCAGGACCGCCAGCTCGAGCAGCGCCAGGCCGGCCAGGAGCAGGTCGTGGACGGCCGCGCCGAGCAGCGCCCTTCCGGTGCCGGAGTTGGCGCTGGGCCCGACGGGGTAGCTGGCCCGGACCGCTAGGGCCAGGACCGCGAGCAGGGCTAGGGCCACCAGGACGACGGCCCAGCCGGGGAGGCGGGAGCGTTCGGGCGATCTGGCGGCGTTCATCTCACTTGGGAGTCTGGTGGGCCTGGGGCCAGGCTAGCACCGTCGCAGGCGTGGTCAGGCCGGGACCGGAGCCACCGCCTCCCCGGCCGCGGGCAGCGGCTCGCGCGAGGGCAGTACCAGCAGCACCGCCACCATGACCAGCACCAGGTTGCGGACGGCCACGAGCCAGGTACCCGCGGCGCCGAGGCTGGCCACCGAGTCGAACACGTAGGGGAACTCGACCTGGGTCAGGAGAGCCAGGAGCAGGCCGCCCAGCAACAGCTGGAGCCGGCGCCTGGGACCGGCCTCGGTGACGGCGGCCACGGCCAGCGGGGGCAGCAGCGCCAGCAGGTACTGGGGGGAGAGGACGGGCGTGCTGGCGAGGGAGATGGCGATCGCGAAGGCGAGCGCCGTGGCCGGGCGGCGCCGCTCCCGGGCCAGGTGGACCGAGCCCCAGACCAGGGCCACCAGGCCGGCCACGGCCACGGAGACCGCGAGCACGCCCAGCTCCTGACCCCTGATCTGGTCCGAGCCCAGCTTGCCGACGTAGGTGGTGAGCGGAAAGAGGGGCCGGAGCAGGGCGGCGATGGTGGCCGGGACGCTCTCTATCTCGATGCCGCGAGAGAGGCTGGCCAGGCTGGAGCCGACCAGGCCCCCGCCCGACCAGACGAGGAAGACGACGACCAGGACCAGCGGCGCGAGCAGACCGATGCCGAGGACGCGGAGCGCGGAGCCGAGCCGCTGGGCCCAGCTCCGCCCGGGTCCGGCCCAGATGAGCCAGGCGACCAGGGGAACGGCCGCCACCAGGGCCGTCTCCTTGATCAGCACGGCGATCGCCACCAGGGCTACCGCCAGCGCCTGGCGTCGTCCGCGCAGGGCCAGGGCGGCTCCGGCCAGGAGCAGTCCCTGGAGCGCGTCGACCCGGGTCACGAGGAGGGGGCCGATGGCGGCCAGGAACAGGGCCACGATCAGCGCCAGGGGAAAGCCCAGCCCACTGCGGCGCGCGCCGTGGTCGAGGAGCAGCAGCCCGGCCACCACCAGGAGCAGCACCTCGAGCGAGAAGCCGACGGTGTAGAGACGGCCGAAGAGGAGGGGCGGGAAGGTCAGCAGCAGGCTGAGCGGCGGGTAGATGAACTGCAACTTGCCGTCGGGCGCGGCCAGGAACCCGGCGGCATAGGGGGCGTGCCCCATGAGCAGTCCCTGGGCCGCGTGGTCGAGATAGAAGACGTCCGGGATGGTCGCCCCCACCAAGTCGTGGATGGGGAGCAGACGGGCCTCGGTGAGGAGCACGGGGAGCAGACCCAGAACCGCCAAGGCAACGACGCAGATGGTGACCCTCGTCCTCCAGCGGGCGTTGGCCCGGGCGGCGTGGGCGGAGGACGCAGGCGAGGACGAGGAGTCCGTCCGCGGACGGGCCGTCTGGTCCGTCATCGCGGTCCGGGGGCCCCGGCCTGAGCGGCCCGCACCTGCGATCGACCCGCCCCCACGACAGCGCTAAGCAGCGCCCACCCAGCCAGCGATCGGCCAACTCCGCCGGCCGAAGCTGCGGGCATCGCCGCATCGTACGCCTCGCTCCTGAACCCCGCCCCGGCGCGTGCCCTCCCGCCCCCCAGCTCACGACCCGGGCCTGATCGCCCGGTCCGCTGGCCAGGCCTGGCCTCGGTCGCGGTGATGGTGGTGGCCCCGCTTCGGCGCAACCCGGTGACACGACCGCAGCGGGCCGACCGGGGGGTGACGCCGCCCCGGGGAGGCGACGACGTCACAGTTTCATTGGCCCTACCTTGTCACAGGATGGGGCGCCGTTCGGCCGCCCGAAGTCACACGTTCACCCAGGTAGAGGGAGTCGGTGCTGCGGCAGAGCGCGGGCGAGCCGCCTGCGCATCCGACTGACTCACCGGTTGCCCTTGCCGTCCAGTGCCCTGCCGGCTCTGACGGGTTGCTGAGAAAGAGAGCAGGATCCGGCGGCCGCCACCGGCTGGACAAGCGGCTCCGAGCTGTCAGCCCGCCAGCCCTGCTCGCAGGTGGCACGATGAGGACCGATGGAAGATGGGAGACGCAGCGCAGATCAGTACAACACGATGGCTGTCGACTACGCTGCTGACAACGCCGAGAGCCCGTACAACGCTTACTACGAGCGGCCGGCGACGATCTCGATGCTCGGAGACGTGACCGGACGGCGGGTGCTCGAAGTCGGGTGCGGGTCCGGGATACTCACCGCTTGGCTGGTCGAGCAGGGGGCCTCGGTCACCGCGTTCGATGTCAGCGAGCAGATGGTGGCCCTGGCGCGCAACTCCGTCGGCGGCAGAGCGCGTTTGTTGGTCGCCGACCTGGGCCAACCGCTGGTCTTCGCCGCCGACCGCAGCTTCGATCTCGTCGTCGCGTCCCTGGTGTTGCACTACGTCGAGGACTGGCAGCGGGTCTTCCGCGAGCTCCACCGCGTGCTCGTCCCCGCCGGCGTGGTCGTGTTCTCGACGCACCACCCGACCATGGACTGGGAGCACAGCCCGGACGACTACTTCGCCACCAAGCAGGTCACCGAGCGGTGGCACAAAGGCTCACGCGAGTTCGCGGTCACCTTCTATCGGCGACCGCTCACCGCCATGACCCGTGCCATCTCCTCTTCCGGCTTCGTGATCGAGCAGCTCGTCGAGCCCGAGCCGATCCCCGAGCTGCGCGAGCGGAACCCCGCCGCCTATGAGCGGATCCGGACCACACCGAGGTACTTGTTCTTCCGGCTCAGAGCCGACAACTAGCACCTCACGACTCAGAAAGCGGGCCCCGGTCGACGTCTCGCACCCTGACAGACTTGGTGGGCGAAGCAGGACTCGAACCTGCGACATCCTCGGTGTAAGCGAGGCGCTCTGCCACTGAGCTATTCGCCCGCCGGGGGCCAAGCTTATCCACCGCGGACCGACGGGGCAGCCAGTGGGCGGGGGCCGGGGACGCTCGGGGGTCAGAGATCCACCTGGCGGGCCCTCGACGGGCGCCCGTCTGCGTCGGCCGGGAGCACCGCCACCGGGTGCAGCAGGTAGTTCTCCTGGCCGTTCAGGACCCGCTCCAGGACGGCGGAGGGCACCTCTCCCTCGAGGGGCGTAATGCCGCAGAGGCGGAGCTCGCGCACCACTTCGGGCGGGACCTCCAGCGCCCCCTCCAGGTTGAGCTCCTCCAGGATCCCGAGGACGCGGTCCAACACGCCCAGTCGGGAGCGCCGGTCAGCCCGCTCGCGGCTGCTCTCCCCCTCCCAGGTCAACGCCGGCAGACTCCGGCTCCGCCGCACCCTCCCCCGCTCTCC
>JASHRA010000187.1 GCA_030038765.1 Candidatus Dormiibacterota bacterium
AGGTCCAGGGCGGCCATGACCGGCGGCTCCACGGCCAGGCTGAGCTCGGTGCGGGCCGGTGTCGGCAGGCTCAGCACCACTCCCGATTGCGGTTCCAACTCCCCTCCGTTCAGCACGATGCCATCATGGCCCCAGCGGAGGCGGGGCGGCGCACTCGATCACCATCCAGGACACGGGGCGCCTGCAGGCGCCTCCACCAGCTGAGGTCGCGCGTTGACAGCGCTCGGGGGACGTGGCTAGGGTGCCCCACGTGCTCCAGGCAGCCTCTCCGGCCCGCGCCCGACCGGTCCTGGCCGACCTCATCCCAGGGGACCGGGTCCGGGACGCCCTGGTGGTGGTGGCCTACGCGGGCCTGGTCGGGCTCACGGCTCAGCTCTCCATCAAGCTGCCCTTCACGCCGGTGCCGATCACGGGCCAGACCTTCGGGGTGCTGCTCGGCGGCATGGCCGTGGGCACCCGCCGCGGCGTCTCCGGCATGATCGTCTACCTGCTGGTGGGGCTCCTGGGCGTGCCCTGGTTCGCGGGCGGCGCCGGCGGCCTCTCCATCCTCAGCTCACCGAGCCTCGGCTACGTGATCGGCTTCATCGCGGCGGCGGCGCTGCTGGGCCAGCTGGCGCGGAGGGGGCTGGACCGCAACCCGCTCGGGGTGGTGGCGGCCATGGTCCTGGCCAACCTCGTGATCTACGCCTTCGGGGCCAGCTGGCTGGCGCTCCGCCTCCACCTGGGCCTGGGGCCGACCCTCTCCGAGGGCGTCACCCCGTTCCTGCTGGGTGACGCGATCAAGGCCGCCCTGGCGGCGGTGCTGCTGCCGGGAGCCTGGCGGCTCCTGGGATCGAGGGAGGGGCGGGCTCAGTAGAGGCCCAGCTCCAGCTTGGCCTCGTCGGAGGCCATGGTGTGGGGGTCCCAGGGCGGCTCCCAGACCAGGTCGATGTGGACGTCGGTGATCCCGGGCAGGAACTGGGTGGCAGTGTGCACCTGGGACTCCAGCATCGGCCCCAGGGGGCAGTAGGGGGTGGTCAGGGTCATCACCACGACGGCCACGCCCTCCTCGTCGACGGAGACCCCGTAGACCAGCCCCAGGCTGACCACGTCGAGGCCCAGCTCGGGATCGATGACCTCGCGCAGGGCCTCCCGGACGTCGTCCTCGCTGGCCCGGAGCTGGGCCGCCGGGGCCGGCTCCGGCCGCTCCCCCTCCCCGTCAGTCGCCGGCTGGCTCATGGCCACCCTCCAGCTGCTTGAGACCCGCCTCCAGGGTGGTCCAGGGGAGCATGGCGCACTTCACCCGAGAGGCGTAGCGCCGGACCCCGGAGAGGGCCTCCAGGTCGCCGATCCCGGCCAGCGAGGAGGGGTCCTGGCCCTCCAATAGCATGGCCCGGAAGCGGCCGATCAGCTCGTGGGCCTGCTCCAGGCTCTTGCCCTGGATCTCCTCGCTCATCATCGAGGTGGAGGCCATGGAGATGGAGCAGCCCTGGCCCTCGAAGCCGACGCCCTCGACCTGCCCGCCCCGGACCCGGAGGCTGAGGTCGACCTCGTCCCCGCAGAGCGGGTTGTGGCCGTGGCTGGCCATGTCTGCGGGGTCGAGCAGGCCACGGTGCCGGGGATGGCGGTAGTGGTCGAGGATGATCTCGCGGAAGAGCTCGTCGTCGAGACTCACAGGTTCGGTCTGCGCCACCTGCCCATCCTACCCCGGGCTGGAAACGAGCAGCGGGGCCGGCGACGGACACCGGCCCCGCTGACGGGGTTCACGAGTTGAGAACCTGAGACGCGGGACGGCCACGGGCCGGGTCACGCACCCGGCCGCTTCTCCGTGGTTGACCAGCGCGTCGCGAAATTCGTGGTCCCGGCCGCGGTCCTCAGTCGGTCCCCAAGGTGTGGGTCGAGCTATGTATACCTCTGTCCATGGGCAAGACCTCCTTTTGCTCGGGGTACCGCCGGGGCGGGCTCGGCGCTGCGGGAGCCGCGACGGCGGCCGGACGGCGCTGTCGGGACCAATTCTAGCCCCGGCCACGAGCGGGCGACCCCGAGGCGCGAGGGCCGGACCGGGCGCCCAGCCGGGGGCTCAGTCGGAGAAGATCCGGCGCACCTCCCCGATCGCCTCCAGCAGCGTGTCCACGTCCTCCCTGGTGTTGTAGAGGTAGAGGCTGGCGCGCGCGGTCGCGGCCACGCCGAGCCGCCGCATCAGGGGCTGGCAGCAGTGGTGGCCGGCCCTCACCGCCACCCCGTAGCGGTCCAGGACGGTGCCCACGTCGTGCGGGTGGACGCCGCTCAGGTTGAAGGAGAGGATGCCCAGCTGGTTGGCGCCGGAGGGGCCGTATCGGGTGAGTCCGGGGACCTCGGAGAGGGCCTCGATGGCGTAGTCCGAGAGGGCCGCACCGTGGCCCTGGACGGCCTCCATCCCGGTCGACTCGAGATAGGACACGGCGGCCCGGAGCCCGGCCGCCCCGCCGATGTCCGGGGTCCCGGCCTCGAACTTGTGGGGGATCTCGTCCCAGGTGGTGCGCTCCAGCGTCACCACCGAGATCATGGAGCCGCCGGTGAGGAAGGGCGGCATCTCCTCCAGCAGCTGGGGCCGGCCCACCAGGACCCCGATCCCGGTCGGGCCGCACATCTTGTGCCCGGAGAAGGCGTAGAAGTCGGCGTCCAGCTCCCCCAGGTCGACCGGCATGTGGGGCACCGCCTGGGCCCCGTCGACGCAGACCGTGATCCCCTCCCGGTGCGCCATCCGGACCAGCTCCCGGACCGGGTTGATGGTGCCCAGGACGTTGCTGACGTGGGCCACCGAGAGCAGCCGGGTGGGGGGACGGAGCAGTGCCTCGGCTGCCTCCAGGTCGAGCTCGCCGGCGGGCGTCACCGGGATGTAGGCGAGCTGGCAGCCGGTCTGGTCCCGGACCCGCTGCCAGGGGACGAGGTTGGAGTGGTGCTCCATCTCGCTGCAGACGATCCGGTCGGCCGGGCCCAGGCGCTCCCGGGCGAAGGCCTGGGCGACGAGGTTGATCCCCTCGGTCGTGTTGCGAACGAAGACGACGCCGCGGGGGTCGGCGGAGACCAGCCCGGCGACCGCGGTGCGCGCCGACTCGAAGAGCTCGGTGGCTCGCTCGCCCAGGGCGTGCACGCCCCGGTGGACGTTGGCGTTGGCGTGGCGGTAGTAGTCGGAGACGGCCTCGATCACCACCTCCGGCTTCTGCGAGGAGGCGGCGCTGTCCAGGTAGACCAGGCGGTGCCCGTTGACGCGCTCGGCGAGGATGGGGAAGTCGAGCCGCACCCGCTCCGCGTCCAGGGCCAGGGCGCTCACGGCTCCTCCGGGTTCAGCGCCACCCAGAGCCCGCCGTCCCGGACCTCGACCAGGTGCACCTGGACCGGCTCCACCGCGGGCAGGGAGACGGCGTCGCCGGTGCGGAGGTCGAACTGGCTGCCGTGCAGGGGGCACTCCACCGAGCAGCTGTCGGGGTGCAGCTCGCCCTCGGAGAGCGAGGCCAGGGCGTGGCTGCAGGTGTCGTCGAGGGCGTAGAAGCTGCCGCCGACGTTGAAGACGGCGACCGGCCGCTCATCGATCTCCACGCAGGCGGCGTGGCCGGGCGGGATCGCCTCCGGCTCGCAGATCCGGACCCACTCCGGCATCAGCTGGCGGGGAGGGGCTGGTCGGGCCGGATCAGCTGGCCCAGCTGCCCCAGCACCAGCTCGCCGGCGGCGTCCCGCAGGCTGCCCTCCGGGAAGGCGTCGACGACGTCAGCGAAGAACCCCTCCACCACCAGGCGGCGCGCCTCCTCGCGGCCGATGCCCCGGCTGTGGCAGTAGAAGAGCTGCTCGTCGTCGATCCGCCCCGCCGTCGAGCCGTGGGTGCAGCGGACGTCGTTGGAGAGGATCTCCAGGGTCGGGTTGCTGTCCGCCTTGGCGGTGGGGCTGAGCAGGAGGTTGCGGTTCTGGACGTAGGCGTTGGTCTTCTGGGCGTCCTCCTCGACCCGGATCAGGCCGGCGTACACGGAGCGGGCACGGTCCGCCACGGCGACCCGGTGCAGGAGGTCGCTGACCGCGCCCGGTGCGACGTGGTCCTGCAGCGTCTGGAGATCGCTGTGCCGCTTGGCCGCGCCCAGCGAGAGCCCGACCAGGCGCGCCTCCGAGCCCTGGCCCAGCATCAGGACCTCGACGTACTCCTTCTCCCAGGCGCCGCCGGTGAGCGTCCAGCGACCGTCGTAGCGGCCCTCCTGGCCGACGTGGACCCGGACCGTGGACTGGACCACGGCGCGCTCGCCGCAGGCCTGCCGCAGGACGTGGGTGAGGTGGGCACCCCGAGCCAGCTCGATCTCGGTCACGGGAGCGAGCAGGGAGGCGTCGGCCGGGGGCGAGACCCACTCCTCCAGCACCGTCAGGCTGGCCCCCTCCTCCAGGCGGATCAGGGTGCGGGGGAAGCTGGCCGAGCCCTGGTCCACGCCGTAGACCAGGCGCACGTAGCCGGAGGGCTGCTGGCCGGCGCCGACGTGGATGCAGGCCCCGCCGTTGGTGCGGACGCCGTTGAGGGCCACCAGCTTGCGCAGCCCGGGCGCGACCACCCGTCCCAGCATGGGACCCCAGAGCTCCGGCTCGCGGGCCAGGGCGGGGCCGAGCTCCCTGACCGGTCCGGCACCTGCCGATCCGGCCTCCAGGTTGCCCCGCTGGTCGGTGACCACCAGCTGGCTCACCTCGGGGCCGCCCAGCCCGCTCGCCAGCACCTCGGCCAGGTATGACGGCGGCGTGCCCCCGAGGGCCGGGGAGACGGCGAAAGCGGCCGGGTCGAGGCGGTCGACCTGGGGCGTCCGGCGCCAGTCCTCGTCCCGGCTGGAGGCGGGCCAGGGCAGCTCTCGGTAGGCGGCCAGGGCCCGGCCGCGGAACGCGGCCATGGCCTCGGGGTCGCCGCCGGCCAGCTGGGCCGGCGGCGCGTCCTCCCGGCTGACCAGCGAGCTGGCCGCGGTCTCGGTCAAGACGGCGAGGGCAAGGGGGGGTGGGCCGGCGGCCGGGCCTCGGTCACCCTACGCTCCCCTCCATCTGGAGCGCGATCAGCCGGTTGAGCTCGAGCGCGTACTCCATCGGCAGCTCCTTGACGAAGGGCTCGATGAAGCCGTTCACGATCATGGCCGTCGCCTCGGCCTCGCTGATGCCGCGTGACTCGAGGTAGAAGAGCTGCTCGTCGCCCACCTTGCTGACCGTGGCCTCGTGCCCGATCTGCACGTCCTCGGCCTCGACGTCCATGTAGGGGTAGGTGTCGCTGCGCGCCTTCTCGTCCAGGAGGAGGGCGTCGCAGCGGACGCTGGAGCGAACGTTGTGGGCCTTGGGGTAGACCTTGAGGTGCCCGCGGTAGGAGGTGCGCCCCGTGCCCTTGCTCACCGACTTGCTGACGATGGTGCTGGTGGTGTTGGGGGCGACGTGGATGATCTTGGCCCCGGCGTCCTGGTGCTGGTCGTCGCCGGCGAAGGCGACCGAGAGCACCTCGCCGTGGGCGCCCTCGCCCATGAGGTAGATGGAGGGGTACTTCATGGTCACCTTGCTGCCCAGGTTGCCGTCGATCCACTCCACGATGGCGTGCTCCTTGGCGACGGCCCGCTTGGTGACCATGTTGTAGACGTTGTTGGACCAGTTCTGGATGGTGGTGTAGCGGACGTGGGCGTGGGGCATGGCGATGATCTCGACCACGGCGCTGTGGAGGGAGTCACGGCTGTAGGTGGGAGCGGTGCAGCCCTCGATGTAGTGGACGAAGCTGCCCTCCTCGGCGATGATCAGGGTGCGCTCGAACTGGCCCATGCTCTCGGTGTTGATCCGGAAGTAGGCCTGGAGCGGGATCTCCACCCGGACCCCGGCCGGGACGTAGACGAAGGAGCCGCCCGACCACACCGCCGAGTTGAGCGCGGCGAACTTGTTGTCGTTGGCCGGGATGATCGTCCCGAAGTACTTGCGGAAGATCTCGGGGTGGTCGCGCAGGCCGCTGTCGCAGTCGCTGAAGAGGACGCCCTGGCGGGCCAGGTCCTCGCGGATGGAGTGGTAGACAACCTCGCTCTCGTACTGGGCGGAGACGCCGCCCAGGAACTTGCGCTCGGCCTCGGGGATACCCAGCCGGTCGAAGGTGCGCTTGATGCCCTCGGGCACGTCCTCCCAGCTCCGGCCCTGCTCCTCGGCCGGCCGCACGTAGTAGTACATGTCGTCGAAGTCGAGGCCGCTGAGGTCGGCGCCCCAGGTCGGGACCGGCCGCCCGAGGAAGTGCTCCAGGGACTTGAGCCGGAACTCCAGCATCCACTCCGGCTCCCCCTTGCGCCGCGAGATGTCGCGCACCACCTCGGCCGAGAGCCCCTTCTGAGAGCGGAAGACGAACTCGTCGCCGTCGTTGAAGCCGTACTTGTAGTCCTTGGTCAGGTCCTTAGCTGCGACTGCCATCTAGCTTTCCCTCGCCAACACCCGCGCGGGTGATAAATCCGACCTGCTCACCAGCATTTTAGACCAGCGGCCCGGGGACGGCCGCTTCCACCTCGGCTTCGACCCCCGCCTCGCGCAGGAGCGGGTCGTAGCCGTCCCGCTCGATGCGGTCCACCAGCTCCTGGGCCCCCGAGGCGATGACCCTCCCCGCCGCCATGACGTGGACCCGGTCCGGGACCACATAGTCCAGGATCCGCTGGTAGTGGGTGATGATCAGCACCCCCATGTGCTCCCCGCGGACCCGGTTGACGCCCTCGGCCACGGTCCGCAGCGCGTCCACGTCGAGGCCGCTGTCGGTCTCGTCGAGGATCGCCATCTCCGGCCTCAGCACGGCCAGCTGGACGATCTCCATCCGCTTCTTCTCCCCGCCGGAGAAGTTGTCGTTGATGTAGCGGGACATGAAGGAGCGGTCCATGCGGAGGGCCGAGATCTCGCCCTGGACCAGGTTCAGGAACTCGCGCGCGGGCAGCTCGCGGCCGTTGGCCTTGAGCGCCGCCCGGAGGAAGTTCACGGTGGTCACGCCGGGGATGGCGGTGGGGTACTGGAGGCTGAGGAAGAGCCCCATCCGGGCCCGCTTCTCGGGCAGCATCCCGAGCAGGCTCTGGCCCTTCCAGCGGACGTCGCCGGCGGTCACCTGGTACTTGGGGTGGCCCATGATGGCGTAGCCCAAGCTGGTCTTGCCGGCCCCGTTGGGGCCCATCAGGGCGTGGACCTCTCCCTGGGGCACGCTGAGGTCGACTCCCCTCAGGATGCGCTTGCCCTCGACCTCGACCTCGAGGCCCTCGATCTCCAACTGCTGAACGGTCGTCTCAGGCACCGGCTGCGCCTCCAAACTCTTCCCGGCCACCGAGACCGGCCAGGGGGCGGGCCACGCCGCCCAGCCAGGGGTCCCGCATGAGGTCGGCCAGGGTGGTCCCACCGAGCACCGCCCTGACCGCCTGCTGCAGCCTCACCCAGAGCGAGCGGCTGAGGCAGTCGATCTCCCGGTGGCAGCTGCCGGGACGGTAGTCCTCGGCCAGGCACTCGACCGGCACGACCGGCCCCTCCATCAACTCCACGATCTCCAGAACCGTCACCTGCTCGGGTGGGCGGGCGAGCCTGTAGCCACCGTGCAGGCCCCTCGTGCCCTCCACCAGGCCGGCCCGGCGCAGGGGCGCCACCAGCTGCTCCAGGTAGGGCAGCGGCATCCCCTCCCGGCGCGCGATCTCGGCCAGGCTGAGGGGTGGGCCGCCGTGTCCCTTGGCCAGCTCGGTCATCATGCGCAGGCCGTAGTGGGCCCGCGACGAGATCCGCATCGTGACCGGGTTCTGGCCCGATAATCCGACTTGCACCTCACCATTTTAGCGGCGGGGCGCCGGGGACGGCCCCGGTCAGCTAGGGATGGCGGCCAGGGAGGCGCCGGCGGAGCTGGAGCGGAGCTGCCCCAGCTCGCCCGCGACGAGGTCCGCCGCCCGCTCCACCTCCTCCTCGGTGGTGCTGCGGCCCAGTGTCAGCCGCAGGTGCCCACCCGCCAGCTGGGGGGAGAGCCCCATGGCGAGCAGCACGTGGGAGGGGGCCAGGGAGCCGCTGCTGCAGGCGGAGCCGGAGGAGGCGCAGACCCCGACCCGGTCCAGGCGCAGCAGCAGCAGCTCGCCCTCGGCGCCGGGGAAGGCGAAGGTGCAGAAGTTGGCCAGCCGCTGCTCGCCGAGGGCGCCGGTGGCGACGGCGTCAGGGACCCGCTCCCGGATGCGCCGGCCCAGCTCCTCGGCCAGGGCCCGCTGGCGCGCCATCTCCGGCTCGCGCTCCGCCTCGGCCAGCTCGGCCGCCAGGCCGAGGCCGACGATGCCGGGGACGTTCTCGGTCCCGGAGCGCCGGGCCCGCTCCTGACCGCCCCCGGTGATGATCGGGTCCAGGCCCACCCCGTGGCGGACGAAGAGGGCACCCACCCCCTTGGGCCCGTAGACCTTGTGGGCGGACACGGTCAGCATGTCCACCCCCAGCTGGCCCACGTCGAGGCGCAGCTTGCCCAGGGCCTGGGTGGCGTCGGTGTGGAAGACGGCCCCCGCCCGGTGCGCGATCTCGGCCAGCTCGCGCACCGGCTGGATCGTGCCCACCTCGTTGTTGGCGGTCATCACCGAGACCAGCGCCGTGTCCTCGCGCAGCGCCGACTCCAGGTCCCGGGGCCGGACCCGGCCGGACCCGTCCACCGGCAGGACGGTCAGCTCCCAGCCCTCGCGCTGCAGGTCCCGGGCCGTCTCCAGGACCGCCTCGTGCTCCACCGAGGAGACGACCAGGTGCCGCCCCCGCTCCCGCAGCCCGCGGGTCCCGCCCCGGAGGGCGAGGTTGTCGGCCTCGCTGCCACCGCCGGTGAAGACGATCTCCCGGGGCCGGGCGCCGAGGACCAGGGCGAGCCGGTCCCGGGCGGCGTCCACCAGGGCCCGGGCCGCGCGCCCCGCGCCGTGGACGCTGGAGGGGTTGCCGAAGGTCCCGGAGAGCGCCGGGAGCATCGCCTCCAGGACCTCTCGGCGGAGCGGCGTGGTGGCGGCGTGGTCGAGGTAGATGGGGCCGGCTCGGCCCTCAGCCGCCGTCGCGGTCCCGGATCAGGGCCGTCAGCGGGCCGGAGAGCCGGTCGAGGGCCCGGTGGACCTCGAGCAGCTCGTCGCTGCTGATGGGCTCGGCGACCTCCTCGACCTCGGCCTCGGCGCCGCTCTCGACCGTCTCCGCCTCGTCCCCGGCGGCCAGCTCCAGGGCCACGAGGAAGGCCAGCTCGCAGTGGCTGCAGGTCACCTCCACCGTGTAGCGGCTGCCGTCGTGGTCGAGCTGGCGCAGCCGGCAGTCGGCCAGGGATCGCCGGCACATGGGGCAGCGGAAGGCCCCGGCGCGCTCGCGGAGGAAGGCCAGGATGTCCATGACTTCGACTTCGAGTATACCCAGCGCTCCTGAGAGCGCCCGGGGGGATCGGCTCAGGCCGGGAGCCGGGCCAGGACCGCCTCGGTGAACTCCTCGGTGCGGGCCTGACCACCCAGGTCTGCGGTGCGCACGCCCTCGAAGACGGCGCGCAGCGTGGCCGCCCGCACCGCCCCGCCGAAGCCGATCAGCTGGGCCTCCCCGGAGTGCTCCAGCACCGCCGCCGCGGCCAGGATCATCGCCATCGGGTTGGCCACGTGCCGCCCCTGGAGCGCGGGCGCGGTCCCGTGGGGCGCCTCCGCCATCACCACCTGGGCCCGGTCCCCGGCGTCGAAGCCGATCAGCAGCGACTCGCTCCCGGCCAGGCTGCCGTAGAGGGCCAGGACCAGGTCGGAGAGGATGTCGCCGTCCCGGTTGAGCGCGGGGATGACCAGGGGGTCGTCCCGGGTCAGCAGCAGGGCCACGGTGGCGTCGATCAGCTGGGGCTCGTAGCGGACCCCGGGATGACGGGCGGCGGCGGCGTCCATCTCCTCCTTGAGCAGGCCGTCGTAGAGCTTGGAGACGGTGTACTTGGGGCCGCCGAAGACGGTCGCCGAGGCACGCTCGGCCTCCAGGAAGGCGTACTCCGCGACCCGCCGGCAGTGCCCGCGCGTCACCTTGCTGGTCCGGTAGGCGACGTCGTCCCCGCCCTCCTCCTGGCGCCACTCGCGGGCCCCGTAGGCGTCGTCCACGGCCATCCGCACCACGGTGATGGGGGAGTGGACGCCGCCCAGGGGCGGGACCCCGGGGATGCGGCGGCCGGTGCGGACGATGACATCGCCGCCCACCTCGTCGCGGAGGATGGCGTTGGGGCTGCCGACCTGTTCCGGCCCCTCGGGCGTGACCGTGGCCGCCTTCAACCCGAGCCCGCTCTGGCAGAGGCGGCGGGCCGCCTCGTGGACCACCCCGTTGTCACTCGCCTGGCGGGCCTCCAGGCTGAGGTCCAGGTGCTCCAGCTGGAGGCGCCGGGCCAGCCAGGGCACCTCCAGCACCCGGAGCGCCTCCTGCAGCAGCTCCTCCCCGGTCTGGTCCCCGTGCAGGACCGTGAGGGTGCGCTGGGCCAAGTGCCTAGGCGGCGCTGAGGCGGCGGAAGGACTCGGCGTAGGCCATGCCCCGGCTGGCCCCGGCGGCCGCCAGGCGCTCCATGACCCGGGGCCGGAAGTCCACGCCCGGGGGGTGCTGGCTGCGGTGGCAGGCGAGGGCGGCGAACTTGCGCTCCAGGGTGCTGGTGACGTCCACGAAGTAGTCGGGCGACTCGGTGCCGGTCACCAGCAGCTCGCGCACCGAGTAGGGCTGCAGCCCCTGCTCCACCAGTTCCGGGTAGGCGTAGGGGTTGCGGGCGTAGGGGTAGATGGCCTCGATGGTGGCCTGCCCGGCGGCCAGGTGGTCGGGGTGGTTGCCGAAGATGCTCTGGTAGTTGCGCACGGCGTTCTGGCAGACGACGCGGTCGGGGCGGTGGAGGCGGATCAGCCGGACCAGCTCCCGACGCAGGTCGTCGGTCACCCGGAGTCCGCCGTCGGAGTGGCCCAGGAAGTGGATTTCTCGAACCCCGAGGACAGCGGCCGCCTCCCGCTGCTCCTCCTGGCGGATCTCTGGGAGCCGTGCCAGGTCCACCTCGGGGTCGCCCGCGCCGGCGGCCCCGTCGGTGCAGATCACGTAGGTGACCTCGACGCCCCGGTCGGACCAGAGCGCGACCGTCCCCGCCATCCCGAACTCGGCGTCGTCCGGGTGCGCCACCACGACCAAGGCCCGGGCGAAGTCTGGAAGTTCCTGGGAATTCATTCCGGTGCTGCTAGGATACGGTTCCCACGGAGGGTCTCCTCCGCGGCCTCCCCCGCCCGTCCAAAGCCTGCCCGGCTGCCCCTCGAACCCGGCGATGATCTTCCTAAGTGAACTCCTGCGCGCCACCGTGGTCGATGTCAACCAGCACACCGTCGGGACGGTGCGCGACCTCGTGGCCAAGATGGGCGACCCCTATCCCAGGGTGACCGGCGTCGCCGTCAACCGCCGCCGCCGCGAGCCCCTGCTGGTGCCCTGGAGCGCGGTCCGGCAGTACACGGAGCGGGAGATCAGCCTGCGCGAGGCGGAGGCCACCCTGGAGCCGCTGACGCCGGGGGACGACGAGCTCTACCTGAGCCGCGAAGTGCTCGACAAGCAGCTCATCGACACCGACGGTCGCCGCGTGGTCCGGGTCAACGACCTCCAGCTCTCCAACCTCGCCGGCAAGCTGCTGGTGGTGGGCGTGGACATCGGGGGGCGCGGCCTGCTCCGGCGCCTCGGGATGGAGGAGCTGGGCAAGCGGGTGGCGCGCCTGCTGCACCGCGACTGGGCCCAGAAGTTCATCGCCTGGGACACGGTGGAGGCCATCGGGCGCGAGGGCGGCAGCATGCGGCTGCGCATGTCCTACAAGCGCCTCGCCCGGCTCCATCCCGCCGACATCGCCGACATCGTCGAGCAGATGAGCAACGAGGACCGCCAGGCCGTCTTCGCCAGCTTCGACGACGAGATGGCGGCGGACACCCTGGAGGAGACCGACGAGGACGTCCAGGCCCAGATCCTGGAGCGGCTGCCGGTGGAGCGGGCCGCCGACATCCTGGAGGCGATGGCGCCCGACGAGGCCGCCGACCTCCTGGCCGAGCTCTCGCCCGAGCGGCGCGACGAGCTGATCGGTGCGATGCGCCCCGAGGACGCCGGCGACGTTCAGGAGCTCATGTCCTACGACGAGGACAGCGCTGGCGGGCTCATGACGCCCGAGTTCGTCGCCATCCACCAGCGCCTGACCGCCGCCCAGGCGATCGTGCGCCTCCGGGAGCTTGAGCCGGAGGCCGAGTCCATCTACTACATCTACGTGGTGGACGCGCAGGAGCGGCTGCGCGGGGTCCTCAGCCTGCGCGACCTGATCGTGGCCGATCCCGCCACGCCGATCTCCAAGGTGATGATCCGCAAGGTGATCTCGGTGGCCGTCGGCGCCTCGCGCGACGAGGTGGCCTCGGTGCTGGCCAAGTACAACCTCCTGGCCGTCCCCGTGCTCGACGAGCAGGACCGGATCCAGGGCATCGTGACCGTCGACGACGTCCTGGCCGAGGTCCTCCCCCAGCAGCTGCGGCGGCGGCTGAGGTCAGCGTCGTGATGGCTGCGGGGGCGCTCCGGACGGCCCGGGCCGGGAGCCGCTGGCGGGCTCCCAGGCGTCGTGATGACCCTCCGTCACGACTCCGGGGGCATTGCCCCCGAGAGGTCCGTCGCTCTCGACCCAGCCGGGACTGAGGAGGACGAGGAGGAGTTCACCTCCGGGCCCGCCCCGACCGGTGGTCGCCGCCACCGGCACGCCGTGCCGCGCCCCCTTCGGCGCCGGCGGCTGCCCCGTCTCTGGCGGCTGCTGGCGGTGCTCGGCCCGGGGCTGATCGCGGCCAATGCCGGCAACGACGCCGGCGGGATCGCCACCTATTCCCAGGCCGGCGCCCAGACCGGATACGGACTGCTCTGGGCGCTGGTGCTGATAACCGTCGCCGTGATCGTGATCCAGGAGATGGCCGCACGTCTCGGCCTGGTCACGGGGAAGGGGCTGATGGCGCTTGTCCGAGAGGAGCTGGGCGTCCGATGGGCCCTGGTGGCCGCCAGCGTGGTCATCCTGGCCAATGCCGGCACCACGATCGCTGAGTTCGCAGGCGTCGGAGCTGCGCTGGAGTTGTTTGGGCTCCCTCCCGAACTCAGCGCACCTCTCACCGGGATCGTGCTCGGCTGGCTCGTGCTCCGCTCACGCTACGCCAGGGTCGAGCGGGTGTTCATCGCCATGGGCGCAGTGTTCGCCGCCTATGCCGTGACTGCCTTCCTCGCACACCCCAATTGGGGCGAGGTGGGGCGGAACACGATCATCCCCAGCCTGGGGCACAGTCCTGGCTTCGTCCTGCTACTGGTGGCCTTCGTCGGCACCTCGATCACGTCCTACATGCAGCTCTACCTCCAGTCCGCTGTCGCGGAGAAGGGGACGCAGGCGTCCGACATCGGCTACGTCCGCTTCGAGGTGATCATCAGCGGGATCTTTGCCAATCTGGTCGTGGCCTGCATCCTGATCACCACTGCGGCCACCCTCCACGCGCACGGCATCACTGATGTCACCAGCGCGCAGCAGGCGGCCCGCGCGCTCAGCCCGCTCGCCGGCGCCGGTGCCCGCTACCTCTTCGCTGTAGGCCTCCTCGGGGCCTCGCTGCTGGCCGCCGGGGTACTGCCCATCTCCACAGCCTTCGTGGTGACCGAGGCCTTCGGCACCGAGCGAGGAGTTTCGACATCTCCGCGCGAAGCGCCCCTCTTCTACGCGGTGTTCGTCGGGCTCCTGGTTGCCGGGGGCATCGTCGTCCTCGTGCCGGGTTTCAATCTCATCACCGTCCTGATCGCGACCCAGGTCGCGGAAGGGATCCTCCTCCCGATCACGCTTAGCTTCATGCTCCGCCTGGGCAACCGCCGCCAGCTGATGGGGGCTCGAGCCAATGGCTGGCTGTCGAACCTGGCTGGAGGTACAACGGCAGTGATACTGACGTTGCTCACCCTGGTGATCCTGCTCCAGACTGTGGGTCTCTTCTGATCACGGACCCCCCGACCAGCCCCGCGGTCCCGAAATCCGAGATGGTCAGGGCCGCAACCCCGATCGCCGCCGGGAGCCCCCGGGCGACCGCGTCCAGGTCCGGACCGGGGCCCAGCGCCAGCTGGCCCATGAGGGCGCCGGCGAGCGCGTCCCCGGCCCCGGTGGGGTCGACCACCCGGACCCCGGGCCGGGCCTCGAAGTCACTCTCGCCGCCATCCCAGAGCAGCCGCACGCCCCGGGCGCCGCGCTTCAGCACGACGGCCAGCAGACCCCAGCGCCGGCAGGCCCGCCGCCCGGCCCGGGAAGCGTCGCCGGAGCCGTCCGGGGTCAGCTCCAGCATCTCCGCCTCGTTGGCGAAGAGGAGCTGGGCGCGGGGCAGGATCCGCTCCAGGCCGGGCCGGTCCCAGGCGATGAAGTCACGCATCGTGTCGATGGCCACGAAGGGCGCGGACGACATCTGCTCCAGCACCTCGAGCTGGCGCTGGGGTGGCATCGAGCCGAGGAACAGGAGGGGGCTGACGGCCGCCGCTGGGGAGAGCCTGGGCCGCCAGCTGAGGTAGACGCCGAGGGCCTGCTCCTCGCTGGCGGGCACCTCGGCGCCGGGGCTGTGCTGGGCCCTCCAGCGGTAGCTGGGCCCGGGACAGCTGGCCACCGAGGCCCGGTCCACGCCGGCCTCGTCCAGGAGCCGGAGCAGGGGCTCGCCGTCGTCGCCGACGGCGCCCGCCGCCAGCACCGGGCCGAAGTGCCGCGCCCCGAGCGCGAAGTAGAGTGCGGACCCCCCGGGCAGGTCCCGACGCCGGCCCCGGGAGGTGGTCAGGTCATCGAAGCCGAGGCTCCCGGCCACGGTGACCGCCCCGGCCGGGCGCGCCCGGGCGACGGGGTCAGGCGAGGGGGAAGAGGGGGATGACGGGGGCAAGTCCGCGGCGGCGCTCGTCCAAGGCGGCCCGCATCAGCCGCGCCTGCACCTGGAAGAGGATCTCTCCGACGTGGTCCGGGTGACGGTCGCCGCCGAGGGCGAGGCGCAGTCTGGGGTCGACCGAACTGGCCAGCGCGCAGACCCGGTCCCAGGAGCTGCCCGCCACCCAGGGGGCGCGCCGCAGGCGACAGAGCTCGACCTCCTCCAGGAGCTGGTCCGAGGCCAGCAGGCGCTGCCTCGGGGTGCGCCGGTGGCGGGAGCGGAAGACCTCCTGGGCCCGGGCCGCGCTGATCTGCAGCGCCGTGGCCTCGTAGGGGTTCCGCGAAGCGCCCGCCATCGACATGGGCGCCATCATACGCAGCGCCCGATTGCCTATCCTCAGCCTGGATGAGCCACGCCGAAGCCGGCCCCGAGGTCCTCCTCGTCAGCGAGGAGCGCTTCAGCGGACGCCTGATCAGCCTGAGCGTCGACCGGGTCCGGCTGCACACCGGGTCCGAGGCGGAGCGGGAGGTGGTGCACCACCCGGGAGGCGTCGGCATCGTGGCCGTGGACGACGAGGGCGCGGTGCTCCTGGTGCGGCAGTACCGCCACCCCGCCCAGGAGCTGCTCTGGGAGATCCCGGCGGGGGGCAGGGAGAGCGGCGAGTCGGCGCTGGAGACGGCGCGCCGCGAGCTCGCCGAGGAGACCGGCTACGCCGCCGAGGCCTGGCTCGGGGTGGGCGCCACCTTCCTCGCCCCCGGCTACAGCACGGAGCTGCTCTGGTACTTCCAGGCCACCGGGCTGGCCCGGGTGGGGGAGCCGGACCCGGACCCGGACGAGTACCTGGAGGCGCGCTACTTCACCCCCGGGGAGGTGTCGGAGCTGATCTCTCGCGGTGAGCTGAGGGACGCGAAGACCCTGGCCGGCCTGGCCCTGGCCGGCTTCCTGGGCGCCCTGGGCCGGGGTGCGGGCGGCGGGGAGAGCGGCACTTGATCTCGGAGGAGCTGTCGGTCGACACCTCCGCCTCGCACGTCGTCGACCTGACGCCCCAGCTGGCCCAGTTCTGCAACGGCAAGGGAGACGGGCTGGCGCAGGCCTTCCTGCCCCACGCCACGGCAGCCCTGGCCCTGATCGAGCTGGGCTCCGGCTCCGAGGAGGACCTCCTGGAACTGATCGGGGAGCTGCTGCCGCCGGAGCGCCAGTACCGGCACCAGCACGGCCACCGGGGCCACGGCCGCGACCACCTGGTCCCGGCCCTGCTGGGCAGCTCGGTCACCATCCCCGTGCTCGGGGGGCGCCCCCTGCTCGGCACCTGGCAGAGCCTGGCCCTGGTCGACACCAACCGGGACAACACCCGGCGCCGGGTCCGGCTCAGCTTCCTGGCCGGCTGAGCCCGGAGGTCAGCCGGCTCCCGCCTCCCGGCCCCGCTGCTGGCGCCGGCCCTCGATGATGGGCTGGGCCACCTGGCCCGGCACCTCCTCGTAGTGGCTGAAGGTCATGGAGTAGCGGCCCCGCCCCTGGGTCATGGCCCGCAGTTCGATGGGGAAGCGGTACATCTCGGCCAGGGGGGCCTTGGCCGCCACCTGCTCCAGGCCGCCGCCGAGCGGCGTCATGCCGCCGATGCGGCCGCGCCGGGAGTTGAGGTGCCCGATGACGTCGCCCATGCTGGCCGCCGGCACCACCACCTGCACGTCCATGACCGGCTCCAGGAGGTAGGCGCCGGCCTTCTCGACCGCCTCCCTCATGGCCATCGAGCCGGCCAGCTGGAAGGCGATGTCCTTGCCGTCGACGGGATGGGTGGAACCGTCCACCAGGCGCACCCTGAGGTCGACCAGGGGGAAGCCGGCCAGCACGCCCTGCTCCAGGGTCTGCCGGACCCCCTTCTCGACCGAGGGCCGGAACTGCTGGGGGATGGCGCCGCCGAAGATCTTGTCCTCCCAGACGAAGCCCTCGCCCCGGGGCAGGGGCTCGATCTCGATGGTGCAGTCGCCGTACAGGCCCGCTCCCCCGGACTGTTTCTTGTACTTGTGCTGCTGGCGCGAGGTGCCCCGGATCGCCTCCTGGTAGGGGACCTGGGGCACCTCCAGGACGGCCTCGACCTGGTACTTGCGGCGCAGCTTCTCCAGGGTCACGTCGAGGTGCACGTCACCCAGGCCGTGGAGCAGGGTCTCGTGGGTCGCCGCCTCGCGCTCCAGGGAGAGGGTGGGGTCCTCCTCCAGGATGTGGGCGAGCCCGGACTGGATCTTCTCCTCGTCGCCCTTGGACTTGGGCCTCACGGCCATGGTGTAGGAAGCGGGCGGGAACTCGATGGCCGGCTCCGCCGCCACCCCCCGGGGGCCGAGCGTGTCGCCCGTCGCCACGTGGAGCAGCTTGGTGGCGGCGCCGATCTCGCCGGCCGAGAGCTGGTCGACCGGCTCCATGGTCTTTCCCCGGGGACGGAGGGGGCGCGCGATCCGCTCCTCGCCGCCGCCGCGGGCATTGAAGACGTGGGCGTCGGCGCGCAGCTTGCCGCGCAGGACCCGGAAGTAGGAGATCTTGCCGAAGGGGTCGGCCACGGTCTTGAAGAAGAACAGCGTCGGGGACCCGTCTGGGTCCTCCGGCGCTGGGACCTGGATCAGCCTGGTCAGCGCCTCCAGGATCCGCTTGGCGCCCATGGTCTGGGCCGGGGCCGCCACCAGCACCGGGGCCAGGCGGCCGTCGGAGGTGGCCGCGCGGAGCGCCTGCTCCAGCTGCTCCACGCCCGGCTCCTCGCCCTCCAGGTAGCGCTCCAACATGGCGTCGTCGGTCTCCGCCACCGCCTCGACCATCTCCTGGCGGCGTCGGGAAGCCTGTTCCTGGAGCTCGGCCGGGCAGTCCGCCTCGGAGTAGCCCCCCTGGGAGTCGAACATGTGGGCCCGCATCGAGACCAGGTCCACGGCCCCCTTGAAGGCGTGCTCCGCGCCGATCGGGATCTGCAGGGCCACCGGCTTGGGGCTGAGCCGCTGCTGCAGGCCGGAGAGCGTCGCCTCGAAGTCGGCGTGCTCTCGGTCCAGCTTGGTGATGACGACGATCCGGGGCAGACCCCGCTCGCCCAGGAGGGCCCAGGCGCTCTCGGCCCCGACCGGGACCTCGGACCCCGACGGGGCGGCCACCACCAGCACGGCGGCGTCGGCCACGCTCAGCGCCGCCCGCACCTCCCCCTCGAAGTCCTGGAAGCCGGGGGCGTCGAGGAGGGTCAGTCCGGTGCCCTCCCAGACCAGCTGGGCGATCCCGAGCTGGACCGAGATGTGGCGGCGCTGCTCCTCCGGCTCGTAGTCCAGCAGGGCCGTTCCCTGGTCGGTGGAGCCGAGCCGCGGCACCGCGCCGGCGGCGAAGAGGAGCGACTCGGCCAGCGTCGTCTTGCCGTCGTGGCTGTGGCCGAGGATGACGACGTTGGCCCCGGCTCCCCCACTGCCCTGTGCCATGGGGCCTGATTCTAGGCACGCCCCAGGAGGGGAGCGGGTGGCCCAGACTGCGCACGTGGAGGCGGAAGCGGAGCGGGCGCCGAGGCTCCGCCTGGAGCCCCCCTACCCGGAGCTGCCGGCCGGGCCCGCGGGCCGGGTCAGGCTCCGGTGGCGGGCCCCGGCCGGGGAGGGCGGTGACGGGGCCGGAGCCGGGCTTGCTGCCCCCGGGGAGCTCTTCGAGGGCCAGATCGCGGCCCTGGAGCGGGGCCTGCCGCGGCCGGAGCTCCGCTCCCCGGCGGAGAGGGCGCTGGCGGTGGCGCTCCGGGCCCTCAGCGGGCCCCCGGGGCCGCTTCGCTTCCGCGACCTGACCTGGGAGTTCGGCCGCCGTACCTACACCATGGGCGTGGTCAACGTCACCCCCGACTCCTTCAGCGGCGACGGGGTGGGGGACGACCCGGGGTCGGCGCTGGAGCGGGCCCGGCAGCTGGTCTCGGAGGGTGCGGACGCCATCGACCTGGGGGGGGAGAGCACCCGGCCCGGACACCGGCCGGTGGCCCTGGAGCAGGAGCTGCGCCGGGTCCTCCCGGCCCTGGAGCGGATGCGCGGCCGGCTCTCCGTCCCCATCTTCATCGACACCTCCAAGGCCGAGGTGGCGCGGCGCGCGCTGGAGCTGGGGGCGGACGCCATCAACGACGTCTGGGGCCTGCGGCGGGACCCGGCCATGGCGGGCGTGGTGGCGGCCGCGGGAGTGCCCGTGGTCTGCATGCACAACCAGGAGGGCCACCAGTACCGAGACCTGATGGCGGAGCTGGAGCGGGGCCTGCGCCGCTCCCTGGAGCTGGCCGCCGCGGCCGGCATCCCCGAGAGCGACGTGGTCCTGGATCCCGGGATCGGGTTCGGGAAGGTGCGGGGCCAGAACTTCGAGGTGCTGCGCCGCCTGCCCGAGCTGCGCCTGCTGGGGAGGCCGCTCCTGCTCGGGACCTCGCGCAAGTCGCTGATCGGGTGGCTGCTGGACGACCGGCCCGTGGAGGGCCGGCTGCTGGGGACGGCGGCCACGGTCGCCTGGTCGGTGGCGGCCGGCGCGGACGTGGTCCGGGTCCACGACGTGGCCGCCATCCGGGACGTGGTCCGGGTCACCGACGCGCTGGCACGGGGGCTGCCGTCCTGAGCCGGAGCTCCGCCCCGCCGGAGCCGGCGGCCGCGGTCAGCGCCCTGCTGGCGCTGGGCAGCAACCTGCCTCCCCGCGAGCGCTGGCTGGACCTAGGCCTGGAGTCGCTGCTGGCACAGGGGGTGGAGCTCCAGAGCGCCAGCCCCCGCTGGAACACGGCCCCCATCGGCGCGGCACCCCAGCCGGACTACCTCGACCAGCTGCTGCTGCTGAGGGGTACCCTGGAGCCCCTGGGCTGGCTCCGGGCCGCCCGGGCGGCGGAGGCCGCAGCGGGCCGGCTGCGCTCGCTGGCGGCCGGACCGCGGACCCTCGACGTGGACGTCATCCTCGTCGAGGGAGAGAGCCGCGAGGGTCCTGAGCTCATCCTTCCCCACCCGGCCCTGCTGACGCGTCCCTACCTTCTGCTGGGCGCGGCCGCGCTGGTCCCGGACTGGCGCCTCCCGGGCTCGGGCCGGACCCTGGCGGAGCTGGCGCGGGCCCGGCTGGCCGGACCCTGGCGGCCCCCGGCGCCTAGAGGGGGAGCCGATCCGCCAGCGCCGGGGTCGCCCGCAGCGTCGCCGCCACCGCCTGGCAGATGGGCTCCAGGTCGGCGGGCTGGTTGAGGTCGAGCTCCCAGGACTGCTCCGCGAAGAAGCGATCGACCCAGACCGCTCCCTCCCGGATGGCCAACTCGAGGCGGAGGATGCGTCCCTGCTGGTCCGGGACGGAGCGGTTCAGCAGCCCCTCCACGCTCTGGATCCAGGCGTCGACCTCGCCCAGCTCGCTGAGCTCGTAGCCCCCGTCGCCGAGGCCGTACTCGGCCACCAGCTCGATGAAGGCGCGGGGACGGCCCCGGTGGCTGCAGGTCTCGTCCTCCTCGTGGTAGAGGTCGCACTCGCTGCCCGGGCCGTAGACGCCGACGTAGGTGAGGAGCGCGTCCCAGTGGAAGTGGAGGCGGGCCCCGTAGCGCTCCTCGGTCTCGCTCTGGCCCAGCCGCACCGAGACGTGGAAGGTGCGCTCCCCGGTCCCGGGCTCCAGCTCGTGGACCACGTCCTCGGCCACCAGCGAGGTCCGGGCCAGGCCGTCGATGAGGTCTGCCGCCAGCTCCTCGTAGGTCGGGAATTCGGGCGCCGGGTGCTCCTGCCGCTGCTCCGCCATCACCGTCTCCCCCTGGTCCTGACCCGATGCCGGAGCGAGTCCGCGAGCGCCAGCGCCGCCCGCCCGCCGGGACGCAGGGCGAGGGAGCGGGAGCCGGCGTAGCGGATCTCGGTGCCCCCGAACCCCCGCTTGAACTGGGCCAGCCCGTGCCAGGGATGCGAGGGCTCCTCGGTCTCGGGGACGCCCCAGAGATCGTAGCCAGAGCAGCCCATGGCCCGGGCCTCGAGCATGGCCCGCCACTGCAGCAGCTGGTTGGGCATGAGCTGCCGGTGCGCCCCGGTCGCACCCCCATAGAGGTAGACGCCGGAGCCGGCGAAGCTGGCCATCATCAGCGCCGCCACCGGCTCGCCCTCGACCCGCGCCACCAGTACTCGGAGCGACTCGCCCAGCTCGCGGCGCACGGCCTCCAGGTGCGACCGGCGGGGGAGGTGGATCCGCTGGCGGGCCTCGGTGGCCCGGAGGCAGAGGTCGAGCGGCGCCAGGTCCCCGCTGGCGGAGACGGTGACGCCCCGGCGCTCGGCCAGGCGGATGTTGTAGCGGGCCTTGGCGTGGAACTGGGCCATCAGCGCCTCCGGCGGGCAGCGGAGGTCCACCACCAGGGTGGCCCTGGGCTGGCGCGGGGGCACCGGCTCCCAGCCCAGCCAGGGGTGCTGGGGCGGGACCTCACCCTCGCCCCAGGGGACCTCCACCTCCAGCGCCAGCGAGCGGCGGTCGCGGCCCAGCGCGAGCAGCGCGTGCGCCGCGGCCGAGAAGGCGGCCAGGTCCCCGGCGGCGCAGACCGGACCCCTCGGGACATAGATCCGTGTGAAGCCCGGCAGCCAGCTCCGTCCCACCTGGGCGGAGATGGGGAGGCACCCCGAAGGGGTCTCCACCTGGAGCCGGACCGTCTCCCAGCCGGCGCCGGCCTGGACCTCCCCCCAGCCGTGGGACTGCAGCAGGTTCGCTCCCGGCCAGGCCCCCAGCCGGTGATCCCACTCGGCCCCCCCGGGGCCGCTGAGCTCGGTCACCTGCGAGATTGTGGCAGCCGGCCCTCCGGCGGTTGCCTCGAATGGCCCGGAATCGCCCCCCTCCCTGTGCTAGTATCGCGCCGACCGCTAGTGGGGAGGGCGGACCCGAGGCATGCTCGGGGTGCCCTAAGGAGCAGTTCTCAAGGATGCAGAACCAGGGCAGCATAGGGCCGGCGACCGTCGCCGAGCTGCTCCAGACGATGCAGCAGGAGCGGGCCACCGGCACGCTCTCTCTGGCCAGCAACGGCAACCAGTGCTCGCTGCACTTCCTCTTCGGCCACCTGTTCCACGCCGTGGGCGGGGGCGGGGAGGGGGAGACCGCCGTGATCGAGGTCCTGGGCTGGCGCGACGGTGAGTACAACTTCAACCCCAGGGCCAAGCTGCCCCCGGAGGAGACCATCAACAGCTCCACCGAGGACCTGCTGACGGAGTGGCGCAGCAGCGTCGCGCGCCCCGCCCCGGCGGAGGTCAAGGTGGCCGTGTCCGGGTCCGTGGCGCCGCCCCGGGCGGAGCCGACGGCGCCGGTACCGGCCGCGGTCGCGGCCCAGGGCGACGACTGGCTGGAGGACAGCTCCGAGTCGGCTGATGAGCTCCCGGCCGCCGCTGGCGGCGACATCCCCGCCTTCCGCCCGGCGCCACCCGCCAA
>JASHRA010000019.1 GCA_030038765.1 Candidatus Dormiibacterota bacterium
GGCGCTTCGTCGCCGAGACCCTCTGGGAGAACCAGCGCATGCTCTCCGTCTTCAAGGACGCCGGCTTCGCCGCCCGCTCGGCGCGGGACAGCGGCGTGGTCCGGGTGGTGATGGACATCTCCCCCTCGGCGGCCGCCCGGGAGGCGCTGGAGGAGCGGGACCGGCGCGCCGTGGTCCGCTCCATGGAGCGCCTGCTCCGGCCCCGCTCGATCGCCGTGATCGGGGCCTCCCGCCGACCCGGCACGATCGGACACGAGCTGGTCGGCAACCTCGTCCGGGGCGGTTTCCAGGGGCCCGTCTACCCCGTCAACCCCAACGCCGAGCACGTCGCCGGCCTGCCCTGCTGGCCCAGCGTGGAGGCCATCCCGAGAGCCGTCGACCTGGGCCTGGTGGCGGTGCCTGCCCCGGCCGTGGCCGAGGTGGTGCGGGCCTGCGGGCGCAAGGGCGTGGGCGCCCTGGTGGTGGTCTCCTCGGGCTTCGCCGAGGCCGGCCAGAGCGGCCAGCTGGCGCAGCGCGAGCTGGCCCGCGAGGCCCACGCCCTGGGCATGCGCATGGTCGGGCCCAACTGCTTCGGCGTCCTCAACACCGACCCCGAGGTGGCCATGAACGCGACCTTCGCCGCCGAGGCCCCGACCCGGGGCCGGCTCGGCTTCGCCTCCCAGTCGGGTGGCCTCGGGATCGCCATCCTGGGCGAGGCCCGGGAGCGCGGCATCGGCCTCTCGACCTTCGTCTCCATGGGCAACAAGGCCGACGTCAGCGGCAACGACCTGCTGGACTGGTGGGAGCAGGACCGGGACACGGGCGTGGTGCTCCTCTACCTGGAGTCGTTCGGCAACCCGCGCAAGTTCGCGCGCCTGGCCCGGCGCCTCAGCGCCGAGAAGCCGGTCATCGCCGTCAAGGCGGGCCGCTCCAGCAGCGGCCAGCGGGCCGCCTCCTCCCACACCGCCGCCCTGGCCAGCAGCGACGAGGTGGTGGCGGCGCTCTGCCGCCAGACGGGCGTGATCCGGGTCGACACCATCGAGGAGCTCTTCGACGTCGCCGAGGCCCTGGACGGCCAGCCCCTGGGCCGGGGCCGCCGGGTCGGCATCCTCACCAACGCCGGCGGGCCGGGCGTGCTCAGCGCCGACGCCTGCGCCGCCCAGGACCTCAGCGTCCCCGAGCTCTCCGAGGCGCTGCAGCGGGCGCTGCTGGAGCTGGTGCCCTCGGCCGGGGGCGTGGCCAACCCCGTCGACCTGGGCGCCGCCACCACCGCCGCCAACTACGGCCGCGCCCTGGAGATGCTGCTCCGGAGCGGCGAGCTGGACGCCCTCCTGGCCATCTTCACCCCGCCCCTCGTGACCCGGACCGAGGACGTGGCCGAGGCCATCTCCGAGGTGGTCGGGAGGACGCGCGGCGAGGGCGTGGAGGTGCCGGTCGTGGCCAGCCTGCTGGGCACCAGCCAGGGCCGTCAGCGGCTCCGCCGGGGGCCCCGCCCGGTGCCCAGCTACACCTACCCGGAGACGGCGGTGCGGGCGCTGGCCCGGTCCCTCGGCTACGCCGCGTGGCGAGCCCTGCCGCCGGAGGCTGCTCCGGACCTGGACCGGGTCGACGCCAACGCCGCCCGCAGCCTGCTCCCCGGCCCGGGCGGCTGGGTCACCGGGGCCCGGGCCATGGCCGTGCTGGAGCGCTTCGGGATCCCCACCCTGCCCACGCTGGAGGCGCACAGCCCCGAGGAGGCGGTGCGGGCCGGGGCGCAGCTGGGAGGGCGCCTGGCGCTCAAGGTGCTGGGGCCGGAGCTGCTCCACAAGAGCGACCGGGGCGGCGTCCGGCTGGGGCTGGAGGGGCCAGAGGAGCTGGGGCGCGCCTACCGGGAGATGGCGGCGGCGCTGGGACCGGCCATGACCGGGGCCGTGGTGCAGCCCATGGCCGGAGCCGGCGTGGAGGTGCTGGCGGGAGCGCTCCAGGAGCCTGGCTTCGGGCACCTCCTGGTCTTCGGCCTGGGCGGCGTGGCGGTGGAGCTGCTGGGCGACCACGTGAGCCGGCTCTCCCCCCTCACCCGCAGGGACGCCCACGAGATGGTGCACGGGCTCCGGGGCACGCGGCTCCTGACCGGCTACCGCGGCTCGCAGCCGCTCGACACCGGCGCCCTGGAGGACCTGCTGCTGCGGCTCAGCCGGCTGGTGGAGGACCTGCCCGAGGTGGAGGAGCTGGACTGCAACCCGGTGCTGGCGCAGGTCCAGGGGGCGGTGGTGGTGGACTGCCGCATCCGGGTCTCGGCGGCCGGCAGCACGCCCGAGGACGACACCCGACACCTGCGCTGACGGCCGGCCCGCCAGGGCCTCATCCGTAGCGCCGTCGCAGCCACCAGCAGGCGGCCGCGCAGAGCACCAGCGCGGCGGCCACGAAGATCCCGGTCTCGGCCCACTGGAAGGGCCAGAAGCGGGCAGCGGGCTGGTAGGTGACCAGGGTGTGGAAGGTCGTGGAGAGCCTCTGGATGCAGGCGTGGACCGCGGTCGGGGGGACCGAGGCCGGTCCCTGGTCGAGGATGGTGCGGAGCGCGGGGCAGGCGTGGAGCAGGTAGGCGGGGGTGGGCGTGTAACCGGCCCGGTCGACCACCGCCGTGGAGTAGATCCAGGCGTCGGGGATGTTCACGGCGGGGGGAGCGAGCCCGAAGGCGTTCCCCGGCGCCTGCACCTCGAGCGTCGGGTGCGCCGCGAGGAAGGAGAGGGAGCCGTGGAGGGGAGCGGCCAGACGGGGCCGCAGCCAGCTGGTGACGGCGATCCGCGCCACCACGAAGCCCAGCAGGGTGAGGGCGATGGCCGCCACCGTCCGGCGCAGCAGGACCCCGGCGGCGAGGCCCAGTGCGAAGGCGAAGGCGGCATAGCCGACCGGGACCACGCCGTGGAAGCTGAAGACCAGGGGGTCGAAGCGGTTCCGATTGGCCGTGTCCAGCGGGCCCTGCCACCAGTCCAGCAGCCAGGTCAGCAGCGCGGACGCGGCCACCGATCCGAGGCCCACCAGCCCCAGCTTGACGGCGAGCCACCGTCCCCGGGTGACGCTCTGGGTCCAGGCGAGCCTGAAGGTGCCGGTCTCCAGCTCTCGGCCGATGAGCGGGGCAGCGACGAACAGCCCCAGCAGCAGGGGGGCCACCAGGGCCAGCCCGGGCACCATGGTCTGCAGGCCCTGGTCGAGGGCCAGCACCGGGTCGGCCGCCGTGCCGCAGGTGGCGGTGGCGTGGCAGGTGGTCTCGAAGGCGTGGCCGACCTGCTCCAGGTGGATCCCGGTGATGACCAGGACGATGGCCAGCAGTGCCAGCAGGGCGCACACCAGGGCCGCCTCGGTGCGCAGCTGGCGCAGCGTCAGGCGGATCACGAGCGCAGCTCCAGCGCCGGTCGCCGTCGCTCCTCGACGGCCCGGCGCATGTAGGCGAGAACCAGGTCCTCGAGGTCGAGCTGCTCCACCGACCAGGCCGGGTCCAGGACCGGGCCTTCGGTGCGCACGACGAACGTGCTCTGGCGCTCGGTGTGGCTCTCGCCGATGACCTGCTGATCGCCGGGCAGGGTCTGGCGACCGCGGCGCGGGCCCGTCAGGCGGTGGTGGGTGGCGAGCAGGTGGTCGATGTCGCCGCTCAGCTGGACGCGGGAGTTGACCAGCAGGATGAGGTACTCGCAGACCCGCTCCAGATCGGCGACCAGGTGGGAGGAGAGGATGACGCTGGTGCGCTGCTCCGCGACCGCTTCCATCAGGCCCTGGAGGAACTCACGGCGGGCCAGGGGATCGAGGCTGGCGACGGGCTCGTCGAGCACCAGCAGCTGGGGGCGCTTGGCCACGGCCAGGATCAGCGCCAGCTGGGCCCGCTGACCCACCGAGAGCTGGCCCGCCCGCTGCCGCGGGTCGAGGCGCAGGCGCTCGACGCGGTCCCGGGCCAGCTCGGCGTCCCAGCCGGGGTTCATCCAGCCACCGAGGCGGAGGTGGTCACGGACGGACATGCCGGCGTAGGTGGGGACGTCCTGGGCCACGAAGCCGACGCGCGCCAGCTGCCGCGCGGTGCTGCCGGGGCGCCCGCCGAGCACACTGATGGAGCCGGCGCTGGGCCGCAGGAGCCCCACCGCGAGGTTCAGCAGCGTGGTCTTGCCGGCGCCGTTGGGGCCCACCAGCCCGACGACCTTGCCGGCGGGGATGCTGAGCGTGCACTCCGAGAGCGCCCACTTGCGCCCGTAGCGCTTGCCCAGACCGCTCGCTTCGAGGACGGCGGAGGTCACGCTACCCCCTCCCGGGAGGAGGCGCGAACGACGTCGCGAAAGAGCGCCTCGATGCTCTCCTCGTCCAGCCCCGCCCGCCGCGCCTCGGCCAGCCAGCGCCCCAGCCCCTGGCGCAGCGCCGCGTGGGCGACCAGCGACTCGTCCGTCAGCGTCTTGGCGACGAAGACGCCGATGCCCGGCCGCGCGGCGACCAGGCCGAGGTGCTCCAGCTCCCTGTAGGCCTTGAGCACGGTGTTGGGGTTGATGGCCAGGGTGGCGACCACCTCCTTCACCGTGGGCAGCTGGTCGCCGACCTCGAGGAGGCCGAGCCGGAGCGCGTGGCGAACCTGCTGAACGACCTGCTGGTAGGGAGCGACCCCAGAGCGGCTGTCGAGATGGAATTCGATCACTGTGAACCCCGCATATCCGGTGACCTAGGTTACTAGATAGCTATATCACAAGAGGAGGGGGGCCGCGACCGCGAACCGCTCCCGGGAGCGCCCGCCTGCCGCAGTGCCAGGTCCCCGCGCCGCAGCTCCTCCACCCTCCGGGCGCGGCTGACGGTCGGGGCTTGACCCCGCCCCCGGGGCCGGGCCCACGATCCCTGGGTGAGCCACAGCCACCCGTTGCAGACCCTCACCAGCGCGGAGTTCGCGCACCGGACCCGCCTCTCCCCCAAGGCGCTCCGCATCTACCAGCGCCAGGGCCTGCTGCGCCCCTTCTGCGTCGCCGACAACGGGTATCGCCGCTACCTGCCGGAGCAGGTCCGCACCGGCCAGCTGATCGCCCTGCTGCGAGGCGCCAGCGTCGGCCTGAGCGAGATCCAGCGCCTGCTGGAGGAGCTCGCCACGGCCCCGGGGGACGCGGCCGGTCACCTGGAGCGGTTGATCTCCGAGGGCTCGCGACGAGAGGCCCGACGCGCCCTGCTGCTACGCCATCTCCAGGCCAGCCTCAGCGAGGGAGGAGACACCATGTTCCCCATCCAGACCCGTCACGTACCCGCCCGCCGCGTGATGTCGATCCAGCGCCGCCTCCTCGCCTCGGAGACCGACGCCTTCGTCGAGGAGGCGAGGGCCGCCTTCGCCCGGCACCTGGCCGGCACCGAGCCCACCGGGCCCTTCGTCCTCGTCTTCCACGGCGTGGTCGACGCCGAGAGCGACGGACCCATCGAGGCGACGCTGGGCTGCGCCGATGACGTCGCCGCCAGCGAACTGGTCGGCATCCGGACCGAGCCGGCCCACGATGAGGCCTACACCACCATCAGCAAGGCGCAGTGGGCCTACCCCGCCATCCTCGCCGCCTACGACGCCGTCGCCAGCTCTCCCGAGGTCCGGGCCCGGCCCCGGAGCAGGCTCTCCTGCCGGGAGGTCTACCGGGCGGATCCCTGGGCCATCAGCGACGAGGAACCCGTGTGCGACGTGGCCTACCCGCTCGGCTAGGGGACGCCCGCCCCACCCGACGGCCCGCCTCTCAGGCGCTGCCGGCGGCGGCCGCGAGCTGGTCTACCCAGCCCTCGATGACGGCCAGCGGGGGCTCGACCCAGCGGGGGTCCAGGATGTCGATGCCGCACTCGGCGAGGAGGGCCCCGGGGGCTCTCGAGCTGCCCGCCGCCAGGAGCCGGAAGTACTCCGGCACGAAGGCCTGCCCGCGCTCGCGGTAGCGAGAGTAGAGCGCCAGCGAGACGAGGTGGGCGAAGGCGTAGGAGTAGGTGTAGAAGCGCGTGTGGATGAAGTGCGGGACGGTGGACCAGCTCCAGCGCGCGTCGGGCGAGACCTCCACGCTGTCCCCGTAGTAGCTCCCCGTCACCTGGCCCCAGATCTGGGCCAGCCGGCCCGGGCCGAGGCTCTCGCCGCGCGCCTTGGCGGCGTAGGCGAGCTGCTCGTAGCGGGCCATCATCACCTGGCGGAAGATGGTGAGGCAGCTGCGCTCGATCTGGACCCCGGTCAGGACCCGCCGCGCCGCCGCGTCCTGCTCCCGGTCCATCAGGTGGTCGAAGAAGAGCAGCTCGTTGAAGGTGGACGCGACCTCCGCCATGGCCATCCCGGTGCGCATGGTGAAGGGCGATTGCTCACGCTGGGCGAGCGCGGCGTGCAGACCGTGGCCGAGCTCGTGGGCGAGCACCCCGGCATCCTGGATGGAGTCGGTGAAGCTGAGGAGGAGGAAGGCGGGGCGGTCCTGGGCCACGTCCTCGCAGAAGGCGCCGCCCCGCTTGCCCGCCCTCGGCTCGGCGTCGATGCGCGCCTCGGTGAAGAAGCGGCCCAGGATCTGCTCCGCCTCGGGCGAGAAGCGCGCCACCGCTTCCAGCACCAGACGGCGCGCCCGCTGGTAGTCGCAGGGTCCGAGCCGGCCCAGCGGGGCGGAGACGTCGGCGCTGCGCAGCCGGGGCAGGCCCAGCAGCCCAGCCTTGACCCGGAAGTAGCGCTGGGCCAAGGGATAGTGCTCCTCGACCGCGTCGATCATGCTGCTGACGCTGGCGTCGGAGAGGTCGTTGGCCCGGTTCGCTTGCTGCATCGGGAGCGCCTGCTGGTCCGGCCCCACGTAGCCGCGCAGCCGGTCCAGGGCCAGGCGGTCACCGACGAGGGCGTCGTAGGCCTTGGCCAGCACCCCGGCCCAGGGCTGGCGCGCGGCTCCGGCGGCTGCCTCGGCCCGCTGCCGCACCTCGGCCCGCGCGTCGAACTGGTAGGCGAGCATCTGCTGGACCGTGTGCGGCCGGGCCGGCTCGCTCCCCGCTGAGAAGTCCACGCTGATGGCGGCGACGGTCTGGTCCACCAGCTGCTGCCAGGCCGCCGTGGCCGCCGGCGAGCGCTCCGCCAGGGCCCGCTCCTCTGCCGCGCCGAGACTGTGGGCTGCCTCCTCGGTCAGTCGCTCCAGCCAGTGCCGCACGCCCGCCAGCCGGGGACTCGACGCGAGCCGCGCCGCCGCCTCCGGCGCCAGCCCCTTCCACTCCAGTTCGAAGAAGCGAGTGCGGTTGTCGAACTCCACCGACGAGCGGTCGGAGAGGCCCTCGAGGTCCTGGCTCTCACCGTCTCGGCTGTCCGCCGCGGCGCGGAGGAGGCAGTAGGAGCGCACGCCGTCGATCCGGTTGACCAGCCCTCCCAGCTCCAGCAGGAGCTCGGAGACGGCGGCGTCATCGAGCTCGGCCAGCCAGCCCTGCCAGCGGTCGCGGAAGCGGCCGGCATCGGCCAGCAGCAGATCCCACTCGCGGCGCGCCGACCCAGCGTCGGGGAAGAGCTGCGAGAGGTCCCAGCGCACCCCCTTGGCGCTGCCGGGGACCGGGTCGGGCGCGTCGGGCATCAGGCATCCTCCATGTCGGGGCTGGCCGGCGCCAGCTTCGCAAGTGTGCCTTGCGGCCCTCCCCGGGCGGGGGGCCCCTCCAGCGCGCGGCGAGCCGGGCCGGGCCCCCGATCGAGGAGGCGCGGCGTCGGCCCCTTTCCCCGACGCGGTGCAGGCTAGCGGACCACCACCACCGGGCAGTGGGCGTGGGCGACGCAGTGCTGGGAGACCGAGCCCACCATCATCCCGACGAAGCCGCCGTGGCCACGTGAGCCCACCACCAGCTCGGCCGCTCCCTGGCTCGCCTCCACCAGGGCCAGGGCAGGCGCCTGGTCTACGGCCCGCGCCTCGATGGTGAGCTTGGGATGGGCCTCCCTGACCCGCTTCACCTCCTCGTCCAGCACCGCCCGGCACTCGCTCTCCAGCTGGTCCAGGTTGATGGCCAGGGGCGCGAAGCCGGGCGCCCCGGTGACGATCGTGGGCATGACGTAGGCGCTCAGCGCCAGCAGCTTGTGGCCGTGCAGCTCGGCCTCGTCAGCGGCCCAGTCCAGGGCCCGCTGGGAGGCGGCGGACCCGTCCACCCCGACCACCAAGACGCCCGTCGCCGCCTCGTTCTGCTCGCTCATGCCGCACCTCCTGCCGCGCCGGCTCTGCTGGCCCGGGCGCCGCGGCCGCGCCCGCCGCCCCCACATGATCCCCGGACACCAGCGCGTGTAACCACGTGCACGGCCCCCGCGGCCGGGGGGTGGAAACACCCATGGGCCGGTAAGATCCAGCCAGGCCCATGGTCAGGAGCGGGAGGCAGGTCAGCGGAGAGCGCGGGTCAGGGACCCCCGCCCCGGCCCGGGACGCCCTGGTCGAGGCCGGCCTGCTGCTGGCCGGCGAGCTCTCCCTGCCGGTCCTGCTGCGCCGCTTCGTGGAGCTGGCCGTGAGCATCACCCGGGCGCGCTACGGCGCGCTCGGCGTGACCGGGCCGGGGGGGCGGATCGTGGAGTTCATCACCGTCGGGCTGGACCCGGAGCAGCGCCGCGCCATCGGTCCCATCCCGAGCGGACGCGGCATCCTGGGCGCCCTCATCCACGACCCGAGGCCGCTGCGGCTGGAGCGCCTCCAGGACGATCCCCGCTCCATCGGCTTCCCCCCCAACCACCCCCCCATGACCACCTTCCTCGGGGCCCCGGTGCGGGCCCGGGGCCAGATCTTCGGCAACCTCTACCTCACCGAGAAGGAGGGCGGCCAGCCCTTCGACGGGGCCGACGAGGCGGCCCTCGTCACCCTCGCGACCCAGGCCGGGGTGGCCATCGCCAACGCCCAGGCCTACCAGCAGCTGGCCCAGCGCGAGCGCTGGCTGGCCGCGCTCCAGGAGATCACGTCGGCGCTGCTGGCGGGGCAGCCCCAGGAGGCGCTCATGGGCTCGATCGCGCGGCGGGCGCGCGAGCTGGCCGGGGCCGACCTGGCCGCCATCGCGGTGCCCCTGGAGCCGGGCTCGAGCGCGCTGAGGGTGGTGGCCGCCGCCGGCCGCGGCTCGGGGCGCCTGCTCCGCGCCCCGGCCCGGGTCTCGGGCACCCCCTCGCACCGGGTCATGGCGACCGGGCGCCCCGAGCTGCTCCGGGGAGGAGATCTGGGCCCGACCCTGGTGGCCGGCGCGAGGATCCCGGTCTCGACGCTGATGGTGGTGCCACTGCACGGCGCCGGGGCCGTGACCGGCACCCTGAGCCTCACCCTCTCCGATCCCCGGGAGGAGTTCAACCCGGTGGTCAGGGAGCTGCTGGAGAGCTTCGCCGGCCAGGCCTCGCTGGCGCTCGACTACGCCCGCATGCAGGCCCACTCGCTGCGCCTGGCGGTGCAGGGGGAGCGGCGCCGGATCGCCCGGGACATCCACGACGAGCCGGTCCAGGCCCTGATCCACCTGGCACGCCGCCTCGAGCTCCTGGCCCTGGAGCAGGGCGCTGAGGCCCCGACCGGGCAGCTGGAGGAGATCCGGGAGCTGGCGGTGGCGGTGGTGGACGGCCTCCGCCAGCTGACCGAGGGACTGCGCTCCGAGCTCCTGGAGCAGGAGGGCCTGGCCTCCGCCCTGCGCGACCTGATGTCGCACTTCGGCGCCCGCACCGGTGTCCGCGCCGAGTTCAGCCTCTGCGGCGCGCCCGAGCGCTGGGACCCGGAGCTGGAGCGCAACCTCTTCCGCCTCGGGCAGGAGGCGCTCAGCAACGTCGAGCGACACGCCGCCGCCTCCCGGGTCAGCGCCCGGCTCCGGGTCAGGCCCTGGGAGCTGGAGCTGCTGGTGGGGGACGACGGGCGCGGCTTCCGTGAGAGCGGTCCGGGCGCGGCCCGGCCCGGCCTCGGCATCATCGGCATGCGCGAGCGGGTCAGCCTCTGCGGCGGCCAGCTCCGCTTCCGCTCGCGCCCGGGCCACGGCACCGTGCTCCGGGTCCGGGTCCCGATCGCAGAGGGCCAGGGCAAGCTTTGAGCGCGGGGCAGGTGTTTTCACCCGTCCCACAGGCGGCGGGCGGGGGTAGCCTCAGGGCGCTGTGAGCGAAGGCAAGATCACGGTGGTGGTGGCCGAGGACCACGCCCTGGTGCGCGAGGGCACGAGGGAGATCCTGGCCCGGGAGCCGGACCTGGAGGTGGTGGGCGAGGCCGCGCGCGGGGACGAGGCGGTGGCGGTGGTCCGCGAGCTCCGCCCCCAGGTGGTCCTGATGGACATGCGGATGCCCGGCATCAACGGGATCGAGGCCACCCGGCAGGTCCTGGCCGAGCAGCCCGGGGCCAAGGTGGTCATCGTCAGCGCCCACGAGGACGAGGACTACGTGCGCGAGGCGCTCGCCTCGGGCGCCTCCGGCTACATCCTCAAGACTGCCCCGGCCCGGGAGCTGGTGGAGGCGGTGCGGGCGGTGGCGGCGGGATCGCTGGTGCTGAGCCCGACCCTCTCGCGCCGCCTGGCCCAGGCCCGCACCGACCCGGCCCGGGCCAGCGACCGCCTCAGCGCGCGCGAGCTGGCCGTGCTCCGGGAGATCGCGCTGGGCCACGCCAACAAGCAGATCGCACGCAACCTGGCGATCAGCCAGCGGACCGTGGAGGGGCACCTGCACAACATCTTCGAGAAGCTGCGGGTGAGCTCCCGCACCGAGGCCGTGGTCTACGCCGCGCACCACGGCATCGTCTCCATCGAAGCCACCGACCCCTGATGACCGGCGCCGGCCTGGGCGGGGGAGCTCGGCGGGCGCGGCCGACGGCGACGCACGCGCTCCAGGCCGAGATCGAGCAGCAGCGGCGCTGGCTGGCCGACCGCATCAACGAGGAGCCGGTCCAGATCCTGGCCCACGTGACCCGAATCCTCCACAGCCTGGCCGAGGACCCCGGGACACCGGCCGACACCGCCCGCGACGTGGACCGGGCCGGGCGGCTGACCCTGGAGGCGGGTGAGCGGCTGCGGCGGATGGCCCGGGAGCTGCGCCCGCCCCTGCTCGACGACGTCGGCCTGGGGGCGGCCCTGCGCCAGTTCGCGGCCGACTTCAGCGCCGAGTCCGGCGTCGAGGTCGAGGCCGACACCGGCCAGGTCTCCAGCAGCGGCGATCCGGCCGCCGACCTGGCCCTGCTGAGGGTGGCTCAGGCAGCCCTCCAGAAGGCGGGCTCGAGCTTCGCCAGCCGGGCCCGGATCGAGCTCCACACAGAGGGCGGGCGGGTGCGCCTCAGGGTCGCTGCGGCGGGCGCGCCGCCGGACCCAGCCGCTGAGCCGGGGCCGCGCCTCCTGGAGATGCGCCAGCGGATGAGGGGCGTGGGAGGAAGGCTCGAGGTCCGCCGGGGAGAGGACGGGTCGACCGTGGTCGTGGCCTCGGTGAGGGCCGACCACACCATCGCCCGGCCCTCCTAGGGCGGGGGCGGTGCCGCCGCCTCACCCCACGGCCGCCGGGGGACGGGCCAGGTATGGCGACGCGCGCCTCGCGGCGCACCGGCTCATGGTGCGATGTGCTGTATGCATGAGGCGCACCACGGTCATGCTGCCCGACGACCTCGACCTGCGCCTGCACGCCAGGCTCCGGGCCGTCTCCATCGCCGACCTCACGCGCGAGGCCCTGGAGCGGTATCTGCCGACGCCCGGCAGCGGCGGCCTGCAGTTCTTCGCCATCGGCGAGGGCGGCGCCCCTGACGTCTCGGAACGGGTCGACGAGTACCTGGCCAGGGCCCTCACGGATCGGGATCAGGCCGCAGCCGGCGGCTCCCGCTAGTGCTCATCGTGGACGCTGGACCGCTCTACGCGGCCGCGGCCCGGGACGACCGCAACCACGCTCGCTGCGTCGAGCTCCTGACCGCGGCGGAACGTCCCCTCCTGGTCCCGGCGCTGGTGGTGACCGAGGTGGCCTACCTCCTGGCGGACCGCATCGGGCCGCACGCGGAGCTCTCCTTCGGGCGCTCGATCGCGGCCGGAGAGCTGGTGGTCGAGCCCGTCCAGGACGCGGAGTGGGAGCGCATCGCCGAGCTGACGGAGCAGTACCTGGATCTTCCCCTGGGAGTCGTGGACGCGTCCGTCGTGGTGCTCGCCGAACGCCACCGGGCCTCCGTCGTCGCCAGCTTGGACCGCCGCCGCCTCTCGGTGGTGAGGCCAAGGCACGTGGAGGCTCTCACCCTCGTGCCCTGAACGGGGGTGCGGTCAGCTGACCCCCCCGGGTCCAAGCACCTCTCGTGCCTGGCGCGCCATCTCCAGCTCCTCCCGGGCGCGGAGCACCAGGGTCCGCACCCGGGACCCCGGCGCGGTGATCTCACGGTCCCCCTCCCCCGCCTGGTTGAGATGGTCGTCGATGGCGACCCCAAGGAAGCCCAGGCGGCGGCAGCAGCGCAGACGCAGCTCCGCGGAGCCGGCGCCGGCGCCCCCGGTGAAGACCAGCGTGTCCAGGCCCTCCAGGGCTGCGCCCATGGCGGCCACCTCCTGGGCCAGGCGGAGGAAGTAGACGTCGGCGGCCAGGGTGCAGCGGGGCTCGCCGCGGGCCGCGCCCGCCAGCACCTGGCGCAGGTCGCCGCCGGCCACGCCGGAGATCCCGGCCAGCCCGGACTCCCGGTCCAGCGCCTCCTCCAGCCGGTCCGGGTCGAGGCCGCCGTGGCGCAGCACGCGGAGCAGCACCCCGGGGTCGAGGGAGCCGGGACGGGTGGCCATCACCAGGCCGTCGAGGGGGGTGAGGCCCATGGTGGTCGCCTCCGAGCGGCCCTCGCGGATGGCGGCCAGGGACGCCCCCGAGCCCAGGTGGCAGCTCACCAGCCTTCCCGCCGGGCCGCCGAGGAGCTCGGGCGCCCGCCGGCTGACGTAGGCGTGGGAGAGCCCGTGGAAGCCGTAGCGCCGGATCCCCAGCCCGGTGCTCCAGCTCCAGGGCACGGCGAAGGTGCGGGCCGGCTCGGGCAGGGTGGCGTGGAAGGAGGTGTCGAAGCAGGCCACCAGCGGCCTCCCCGGCAGCAGCCGGCGCGTCCGGTCGAGCAGCCGCAGCGCCGCCGGCAGGTGGAGCGGCGCCAGCTCCACGAGCGGCTCCAGCTCGGCCCGGACGCGCTCGTCGACGAGCGTCGGCCCGAGGAAGCGAGGCCCGCCGTGGACCAGGCGCAGGGCGACCGCGTCCGGCTCCGGCTGAGCCTCCAGGAAGCGCTCCAGGCCGGCCTCCGGGGAGTCCTCCTCCGCCTCGCCCAGGATCTCGTCGCCGTCGCCCAGGAGCGAGAGCTTGAGGCTGCTGGAGCCCGGGTTGACGGTGAGGATCCGCATCAGCCGGCGGCGCTCCGGTTCCCCTGCACCAGCCGAGCTTAGGCCCGCCGCCGCGGCCGGGAGCGCCGCCAGAGAGGGCCGGCGGCGGCGCAGAATCAGGGTCCGGCCCGGGGGAGCGCCCGGGGCCGCAGCGGAGGCGTCTCGATGGAGTTCCGGGCGGGGCTGGCGCAGCGATCGGTCCACGGTCAGGACCGGGCCCTGCTGGATCCCGAGCACGGCCTCTTCGGCGTCTTCGACGGGCTGGGCGGCGTGCCCCGCAGCGAGCGCGCCGCCGAGCTGGCCCGGCGCACCCTGGCCCGGCTCGGGGCCGAGCCCGGCCAGGAGCCGCTCCAGGCCCTGGTGGACTCGATGGAGGAGGCCGACCGCCGGATCCGGGAGGCGCGGGCCGGGGCCACCACGGCCACCGTGGCCCGGATCGAGGGCGACCGAATCCACTACCTCGCCATCGGCGACTCCCGCCTCTACCTGCAGCACGCCCGGGACCGGCTGCGGCAGCTGACGCGGGACCAGGGCGAGGGCAACGTGGTGGACAACTGCCTCGGCATCTGGGCCCAGGAGCCGGGACGGCTGACGCGGCAGCGCGAGACGCTCCCGCTCCGCCCCGGCGACAAGCTGCTCCTGGTCACGGACGGCATCACCGGGGACTTCGCGCCCGACATCCTGAGCCAGTCCGAGCTGGAGTCCGCCATCGAGGGCTCCGATCCCCAGCGCGCCGCAGAGCGCCTGGTGGAGGTGGCCCGCAAGTACGACGACCGGACCGCGCTGGCGGTCTTCCTGGGCGGCGCGGAGGACGCCCCGGGCTGAGGGCCCGCCCGCGGCCAGGGGCCCCGGATGGAGCCCGCCCCCGCTCCCGCGTGGACGCGCGCCGGCAGCGCGCGCGGCCCAAGCGCTCAGGCCGGTCCGGGCTCGATCTCCTCGTAGAGGTCAAACTGCCGCTCCTCGAGCAGGGGGACGACGACGCCCTCGATGTAGCGGTGAAAGTGGGGTGAGGCGCGATGCGCGTCCAGGGCGGCGCCATCGACGTACTGCTCGAAGAGCAGGAACCGGTCCGGGTCGCTGGAGGAGCGGAAGGCCGTGAAGCGCAGGCATCCCGGCTCCTCGCGGGTGGCCGCCAGGTGCGCCTCCAGCGTGTCCCGGACGGCGTCGCCCCGGCCAGCGCGGGCCCGGTAGCGGGCGAAGACGGTGATCATCGATGGAATCTTCGGCGAAGCTGCGGTCGCGCTGTTGCCATCCGGCGCGCTCCGGTCCCAGCCGCTCGGCCGGCGGAGCTCCCCTCGCGGCGCGCCACGGTCGGGGCCGAAGAGAGCGCCTGCCACCTGGGCCGGCGGTCTGCGCGGGCCACTCCGCCGGGGAGGTGCGTCCGGCATCGGGGGCCGGAGATGAAGCCCCAGGAGGGAGGCTGCCAGCGTGAGGGCCGAGAGACGAGCCGGCTCACGCTCCTGTCGCGACCCGGTGGCGAAGGCATGGAGGGCGGCATCCAGGCGCGATCGCGGTGGCTAGAACCAGAGGAACGGAAGCAAGGCAGCGGAGGCGAACCAGAGCAGCCATGCGAACCGCTCACCCATCCCGGCGGGCGCGCCCGATCGCGGCGGCGCCTCCCCCCTCGGCCGAGTCGGCGGTCCGAGCCGCGGGGCGGCGCCTCTCACCGCTGCTCGGCCTGGTGCTCTCCGGCGCTCTCACGCTGGCTGGCCTCTGGCTCTGGGGCCCCCCGGCGGCCCCGGCCTCGGCGGCCGTGGCGGGCTCCGTCTACACCGCGCTCGCTCCCACCCGCATCCTCGACACGCGGAGCACCGAGCAGACGCTGGGACCGGGGGCGACGCTCTCGCTCCCGGTGACCGGGGCCTTCGGCAGCGTGACCGTGCCCGCAGACGCGACGGCGGTGGCGCTCAACGTCACCGCGGTCGACGAGACCGCCGGCAGCTACCTCAGCGTCTACCCGGCCGGGGGCAGCGTCGGCACCTCCAACCTCAACTGGAGCAGGGGCGAGACCATCGCCAACCTGGTCGTGACCGAGGTGGGCACGGACGGCGAGGTGAGCTTCTTCAACGCCCTGGGTGACACCGACCTGGTGGTGGACCTGGAGGGTTACTTCGCGCCGGACGGCGGCGGTCCCAGCGCGGTGGGTGGCTTCGTGCCCCTCTCCCCCACCAGGATCTGCGACACGAGAGCGGAGGAGCAGTCCCAGGTCGACGACCAGTGCACCGGGCACACGCTGGGCCAGGGGCAGACGCTAACGGTCCAGGTGAGCGGGCAGGGGGGCGTGCCCAGCAACGGCACCGTGGCCGCGGTCGTGGCCAACGTCACCGTCACCGACGCCAGCGCCGCCAGCTACCTCACCGTCTTCCCCGAGGGCGGCCAGCCGCCGCTCGCGTCCAACCTCAACTGGGGTCCCGGGGACACGCTGGCCAACCGGGTCATCGTCCCCCTCGGCGCCAGTGGCCAGGTGGGCCTGTTCAACGACCTCGGCAGCGCCGACGTGATCGTGGACGTGGACGGCTACATCGCCGGCAGCACCACCTCGGGCGACCCCACCGGGATCAGCCTCTTCTACCCGGTGACCCCCTTCCGCCAGCTGGACACGCGCAGTGACGCCGGCACGCTGAGCGCCGGGGACCCGCTCCAGGACCAGCTGGCGGGCTCGGGCACGGTGCCGGACGGCGCCAGCGCCGTGCTGCTCAACGTGACCGCCGTCGACCAGACCGGGACCGCCTACATCGCGCTCAGCCCGGGCGACACGCACGCCACCTCCGACCTCAACTTCAGCCCCTCGCAGGCGCCGGTGCCGAACCTGGTCCTGGCCACGCTGAGCGACGACGGCACCACCTATCTCTACGCCAACCAGGGATACGTGGACGTGGTCATCGACGTCTTCGGCTACTTCCAGCCCGTCGACGGAGGCGCGCCCGGGCCCGCCCCCTGCGGCTCCGTCTCCTCCACCCCGGACTCTCCCAGCCTCGCCACCGGCACCTCCCAGGCGTTTACCGCCTCGGGCAGCTGCAGCGGCGGCACCACCGAGTACGAGTGGTGGTACGGAACTCCCGCCTGGAGTCCCCGGTGGTACCTGGGGCAGGCCTGGAGCAGCTCCGACTCCTACACCCTGGACACCCAGACGCTGGGCCTCTACGCCGGCGGCTACAACGTCGCCGTCTGGATCAGCAACGACGCCTCCTACCAGGGACAGCTGCACACCACCCCGGTGACGGTCACCGGCGACGCCGAGGTGGCCAACGTCGTCTACTCGCCACAGATCTGGGGCATGACCTGCGAGGAGGCGGCGCTGGAGATGGCGCTCTCGCACGAGGGCATCGCCGTCACCCAGCCGGACATCCTGGCCGCCGAGGGCGTGCAGGACGACAAGAACGGAGAGGGCATCGGGCCCAACTCCGTCGGCACGGGCGATCCCACCGAGCACTTCGTCGGCGACCCCAACGGCGACGAGGGTCCCACCTGGGAGCCGGGAACCTACTTCGGCGCCGTCGAGAGCGCGGCCAAGGACCTGGGCGGGGACGTGATCGCGGCCGGCTACGCGATCAGCCCGACCCAGGTCTATCGCTACGTCGCCGAGGGTCACCCGGTCGAGGTCTGGGTCACCTTCGACTTCCGGGTGGACTACCGCGCCGAGTGGCTCAGCAACGGCGTCCACAGCTGGATCTGGGCCGGCCCGGACGAGCACGTGGTCACCATCGTGGGCGTCAGCTCCAGCGCCGTCGAGATCGACAACCCCTGGGACGTGGGCTCCTACGGGGCCGCCTACTGGGGTGAGGACCAGTGGGTGCCGATGAGCACGTTCCAGGCCGTCTACGCCCTCTACGACGACCAGGCGGTGGTGCTGAACTAAGCGGGCGTTCTCAGGGGCGGGCCGGGGGGGCGCACTTCTCGGAGGGCTTGGTCGAGCCGCGGGTCCCGCGGGGACGGTCACTCCTTGCTGATATGGCCCAGGACCAAGAGATTCGGAGGCTGGGTCTGGATTGGTGCCGTGGGAAAAGCGACCAGCCTCCTTCTTGGGCGCAGGTTGGCACGGGGAGTCGGACTCACAGAGATGGAGCCCCTCCTATGAATTCGACCTCCGACCAAGGATCCACCGACCAAGTAGTGGATCTATCACCTGCCAGCGACCGCCGGTCCTAGCGATGATGCCATCGCCTTCGAGTGCTTCCAACGACCGGGCGACGCCAGCTCCGCGCTCCCCAGGGCCGCGGCGGTAGGGTTGGCCTCCGTTCGAGACGGCCACGAGCGTCGCCCGCATGGCGGGGCTGAGGCCGACCCAGGTGGATCTCAGCTCGTCTTCGACCATGTCCATCAGCGCGGCCACGGCGGTGTCCCACTGCTCGATGTCGGCGGTCTGGGTGGTCGCGTCCCAGAGTGAGTGGGCGGCGGCCATGGCGCGCTGTGGGTGGCCCTCCACGAGATCGAGAAGTGCGCCGAGGGCCGCCGGAGTGAGCTCCTTCCCCGTCTGCTCGAACTTTGCTTCGAGGTACTCGCCGAGCGCCCCAGGGGCCAGCGGTGGCAACTCTACTCGCTCGGTTTGTCCGTAGAAGGCCCGCTTGCGGTCAGCGAAGATCATCTCCATCATTCTCAGCCGCGACCCTGCGAACACATAGCTGGCCGCTTCGCCGTGGTGCTGGATCTCACTTCGCAGCGTGGCGTCGACCTCGCCGCCAAGGGTGTCGAGCTCTTGGAACTCGTCAAAGACCACATGGACGCGCTGGCCGCTCCTCGTGTACACCTGGGAGGGTAGAGACAGGCGACTGACCAAGGCTGCTCGCTGCGCGGAAAGGTCAAGAGCAAGACCTCCTGGCAGCGGACCTCCACCTAGAGTCAGAGTGGGTCGGAGGGTGCGCCGTAGCGCGGAGAACCATCGTGCTAACGGGCTCTTGAGAGCGCTCGTGTAGGCCAGCTCGATCCGCGCCGCCAAGTCCTCGATGGTCACGATGCCAAGCAGGTCCACATAGACCGTGATCCAGCCGTCGCTCTCCAGTTCCCCCTGCACCCTGTTGAGGAGCGAAGTCTTGCCGAACCTCCGGGGAGCGACTAGACGGGCATTATTTCCCTCCGTGGCCAGCGCCACCAGGCGGGCCGCATCGGCGTCCCTGTCGATCACTTCGGAGGCTGCCACGGGCTTCGTGATCTGGAAGGGATTGACCATGTCAGGGATTCTAGATCTGTGGCTCCGGATTTGTCAGCCAATTGGCTCCGGATTTGTCAGCCAGCTGGCTGAGAGGAGCGGTACACGGGCGAACGTCGACGAAACCGGTCCCGGCATCCGAGATCGCACGGCAAGGTCCTTGCCGGGCGCTCCCTCCCCCGTCACGGGTGGAGGCGAGGCTCAGCGCCAGGGTCGCGATCCGGGGAGGCTCCGAGCTCTACCTGGTCGGGTGAAGGCCGCTGGAGTGATCACCCAACCCGACCAGACGGCTCCCCACCGGTGCCGAGGCCGCGTCGAGCCCTCCCGTCACTCCTCCTCGGCCATCGATTCCGGCACCCCCACGACCCGGTAGGGGAGCTCGCTGATGTCGAAGTAGCGGACCGGCTTGCGCAACCGCTTGGCGATGCCCACCTGCACCTTGAGCCCGAGCGAGAGCGGACCGAAGACCCACATCTCCTCGCAGCGCGCGATGAGGTTGTTCATGGCCTCCCGGACCAGCTCCTTGGGCACGGTGTGGAGCAGGTAGTAGTCGAAGAGCATGAAGGGGGTGATGGGCACCCGGCCCTCGTCGAGCACGAACTTGGTCAGCTGCTGGCGCCAGAAGAAGCTGCGGTTGCTCATGGCCACGTAGACCAGCGCCTTGGGCCGGCGCAGGGTGCGCTCGGCCTGCTCCGCCGGGCTGGCCCGGGGCGTGGGGGTGAAGATCAGCTCCAGGATGTCGTCGGCGGTCCGGCCCGCGGCCGGCTTGGCCTCCACCGCCAGCTCCTTCTCAGGCTCGCTGGCGCCCAGGGCGGGCTCGCTCTCCCCGTCCGGGGCCGGGCTCCCGGCCACGCTCACGTCCTCATCCCCACCCACGATCTCCAGGCGAGTATACGGGCCCGGCCGGCGGCAACCTCAGCCCGGCGGGGGTCGCTGGAGGAGCCCGCGGAGCACCTGGAGGGCCCCTTCCAGGAGCTCGCGGTTGGCCTCCTGGTTGAGCCAGCGACTGGCCCCCGAGGGGTGGGGCAGGGGCAGCACCAGGGGCAGCGCCGGAGGCCCCGGCAGTGCCCCCGGGTCCAGCTCCTGGCCGGCGGCGGAGAAGAGCCGGCCCACGCTCTGCTGCATCGGCCGCGGCGGCAGGAAGCGCTCCAGCGCCATCTGCCCCACGGCCAGCACGAGCCAGGGGCGGAGCAGGGCCAGCTGCCGGTCCAGGTGCTCGCGGCAGAGCTCGACCTCGGCCCGGGAGGGCCGGCGGTCCCCGGCGCCGGAGGCGGCGGGGCCGGGGAAGCACTTGGTGATGGAGGTCAGGTAGACGGCCCGCCGGGCGTCCTCCTCGTCGCCCAGCCCGGCCCGCTCCAGCCAGCGGAAGAGGATGCGCCCGCCGCGGCCGCTGAAGGGCCGGCGGATGGTCTCCTCCACCCTCCCCGGGGCCTGCCCGACCAGCACCACCCGAGAGGGCCGCGCCTCCGGCAGCACGGGCGCGGCCCGGGCCAGCAGGCCCGCCTCCTGGCAACGCCGGCAGGCCAGGATGCGCCGGTGGAGCAGGGCCAGCCGGGTGCTCCCGGGCGGGGCCTCGCCGGGGTCGCGCCGGGGGAGCTCTCGAACCGGGGCCAAGCTGAGCGGATGCTATCCTAGCCGGGTAGAGCGTCGCCGCTCCGGCGACCCCGTCAACACCAGGTCCCGAAGATGCCTCACGGCTCTGACCCGCGGCGCCGGTCCGACCAGCAGTCGCCGGACTCGGGATCCTCGGTGCCACCGGCATGGTGGACTTCCCTGGAGACGGGACGCCTCCCCGGCGAGCGCAGCCACAGCCACCGGCAGCGCTCCCTGCGGTTGCACCTGGACCGGCTCGGCCCCCGGGCGCTGAGCCTGCTGGCGCCCCTCCTGGTGGTCGGCGCGGTGGTCGCCGCCGGCTTCGGGCTGGCGGTGGTGGGCGGCCTGCTCGGGGCCGGGGCCCTGCTCTGCCTGGTCCTGCTCACCGTCCTCGGGAGCGACCACGAGCGCAGCTCCGGCAAGCCCAGCTGGTGGCGTTGAGCGAGACCAAGTCGGGCCGGCGACACGTCGGCGGCGCCCTCGCCCAGTGGCCCCAGCTGGTCTCGGCGGGCGGCGGCTGGCTGCGCCAGCAGGCCCAGGCCGGCGGTGTCAGAGGACTCGCGGCCACGGCCGCCGTCACCCTGGTGAGCCGCTCCGCGGAGCTGGCGGGTGAGGTCAGCGCCGAGGTCCTGAAGGCGACCCGGCCGGAGACCCCGGGAGCCAAGGCCCGGGCCCGGCGTCCGCACCGCCGGGGCGAGACCAAGGCGGCTCCGGCGGAGCATCCGCGGGAGACCTAGGCAGGCGCCACTTACGCGGGTAGCGGACGCAGCGGCTCATGGCTCAGCCCGGCCTCGATCGCTGCTCCGCCCAGCAGCGCCTGAGGGGCGGGGACTGGGCGCTCGCGGTGGCCCTCGACGCCACCTCCACCGCCGAAGCCGCGATGGCACGCCCAGATGCCAGAGCCCACTCCAGCTGACGGCCAGCCGATTGACATCCGCTTCCGGACCTTCGGGGGACTCGAAGCGCACCTTCGGCCCGACCCGGGCCGCTTCGCTGCTCCCTACCAAGGAGCGCAAGGAGCGGTTTGTAAATGGCGGGCTGCCGGCACCAACAGTGGACATCGAGATCGCCCTCAAGTTCCTGAGGGGTGATAAGGTCGGCGCCCAGTCGGGCCCGGCTCTCCTCGCCCTAGAGCACCGCCGCAAGGCCTGTGAGGCATAGCTAGAGGGCCTGCGCCGGAACCCCGGCGAGAGTTCTGGCTAGGGGGTCAGGGTTGATGAGTGAGGAGCAGGGCGGCACCCACTCGGGCGGCGAGGTAACCGTGTATGAAGCCCCGGACGGTGAGGCCAGAGTGGAGGTGGTGCTGGAGCAGGAGACCGTCTGGCTGACGCAGGCGCAGATGGCCGAGCTAGTCAATACCAGCTCAGACAATGTTGGTCTCCACATTCAGAACCTGTATCCGGAGGGAGAGCTCGAGAGGGGGGCAACTACCGAGGAATACTCGGTGGTACGTCCCGAAGGCAGGCGTTCAGTTCGGCGGCGCCTTCAGCACTACAACCTCGACGTGATCATCTCGGTCGGCTACCGCGTCAAGTCCCAGAGGGGCACCCAGTTCCGGATCTGGGCCACCAAGACGCTCCGAGACCGCTTTATCCCGGGCTACACCCTCAACGAGAAGCGGCTTCGTCAACGCGGGGTCGAGATCGAGGATGCCATCTCGCTGCTCTCCACCACCCTCCAGAACCAGCGGCTCGTCACCGACGAGGGCCAGGAGGTGCTGGACGTCGTGCGGCGCTACACCAAGTCGTGGCGAGGCCGGACTTCGGCCCGGCTCAGTGGCGAGGGAGCCAGACGTCCCAGCCTCGGACTGTCTTCCGGGCCCCTCCAGAGCTGAGTGGTTGCCGCACCGACCACCACACAATTGGACCCGAGGGCCCGGGCTCTGCGCGGTGGCTCAGCCGCGGGCCACGTCGCTGGCGGCGATTCCCTCCGCCGGGAGCACGTCCACGAAGAGGAAACCCTCGCGTTCGACGCGCTCGCCCAGGGTGACGTCCAGGGGCCGGGAGAAGCCCGGCCCGTCCACCACCAGGGTGTGGAACTCGCCGTTCTCGCCGCAGGGGTCGACGCCCGGGGGCAGGTCCCGGAGGAAGTCCTCGTCGTACCAGCGGCCGGCCAGCTCGGCGGGCGCCTGGCGGAGGTCGACGCAGGTGACCAGGGCGCGCAGCCCGAGCCCGAGCAGGTCCCGGGCCACGGAGCTGGTCGGGCTCAGCCAGAGCGGGAACAGCGGGCTCAGCCCCGAGCCTTCCAGCATCCGCTCCCGGTAGCGGCGGACGTCCTCCAGGTAGAGGTCGCCGAAGACCACGAACTCCACCCCGGAGCGCCGCGCGCTGGCGACCGCGGCCGCCATCCGCCGCTCGTAGAGGCCGTTGGGACAGGGCCAGGGCAGCTCGACCAGGTGCAGCGGCAGCCCCAGCGAGGCCGCCTGGGCCCGGAGCAGCGAGCTGCGCACGCCGTGCATGGAGACGCGGTCCGCGGAGGCGTTCATGCTGGTGAGGAGCCCCACTACCTGGACCTGGGCAGCGCCGCGCACCCGGTGCAGGGCGAGCGTGCTGTCCTTGCCGCTGGACCAGCTCATCCAGGCCCGGGGCAGCCCGGGCCGGGAGCCGGGGCTCATGCCTCAGTAGCCGGCGGCGTCGGGGTCGGCGAGCGGCAGCCGGAGCCAGGAGAGCATCTGGCGCAGCTGCTCGTAGGCGGCCAGGCGGGCCCCGTCGGTGCCCTCCGCCTCGGCCCGCTCCACCGGTTCCCAGAGCCGCGCGACCATGGAGGGCCCCAGCTCCAGGATGCCGCCGCTGCCCCCCGAGGCCCACTTGGCCAGGACGTAGCGCACGATGGCACCCTCGGGCATTCTCATGGCCCGGGCCAGGTTGCCGACCGTTCGCATCGGGTCCAAGTGGGCATAGAGGGCGACGTCGGCCTTGAAGTTGGCGTCGGGGTCCTGCTCGGACCAGGGCCCGGTCCAGGCGACGAGCTCGACCGACCTCGACCCCGGTTCACCCGGGGGCCGGGGGCGGGCCCGCCTCACCCCCACTGGCTGGCCTGCTCCGGGGGCGCCGGCAGGCCCTCCTCGCGCCCCTCCTGGCGCTGGTAGCCGCGCTGGCTGGGGTTGGGGACCAGGTCGAAGAGCTTGTAGGTGGCGGCCATCGCCACCCCGGCCCGGGCGCCCCCCTCCCGCGCCTCCCGCTCCATCTCCGGGCCCATCTCGCTGGCGTCGAACTGGCTGCGGTGCTCGCCCAGCGCGGCCAGCTGGTTCTCTATGTCGCGGGGCTCCAGCGGCACCGCGATGTCGGGCTCGGAGGCCCCCACCAGGACGAAGCGAACCTTGTGCGGCTGGAGGCCCTCCTCGCGGACCAGCTCGGGGAAGACGCGGGCGTCCCGGGCGCTGGGGAAGGCGGCGTCGAGGGCGGCGTCGGCGGCCGCCCGGTGGTCGGGGTGGTTGAGGTAGCCGCGGCCGAACCAGCGCCGGCTCGGGTCCATGGTGACGAGCGCCTCGGGGCGGAGCTCGCGGATGAGGCGGACCAGGTCCCGGCGCAGCTCCAGGCCGGGCTGGAGCAGACCGTCGGGGTAGCCGAGGCAGCGGACCTCGGAGACGCCCAGGTGAGCCGAGGCGCGGCGCTGCTCCTCCATGCGGATGCGGCTCAGCTCGCCCAGCGGGATGCTGGCGTCGTCGCTGCCGGCGTCCCCGTCGGTGACGACGCAGACCGCGCCCCGGCACCCCTGGCGGCACCAGCAGGAGAGGAGCGCGGCGGCCAGGAAGTCGGCGTCGTCGGGGTGGGCCACCACCACCAGGGCGCTCTCCGGGATGTAGGAGAAGAGCTCGAGGCGGGGCTCACCGAGCCCCTCCCGCTCGGGCGCGCCGGACTCGCTGGCTGGCATCTGCACCGGCTATCCTCCCAGACGTGAGCCAGCCGGCGAGAGTGGGGCCCCCGATCGCCACCTTCTCCATCGTCGCCACCGACGGCACCGACTGGGGCGTCGCCGTCGCCTCCAAGTTCCTCTCCGTGGGCAGCGCCGTACCGGCCGCCGCGGCCGGCGTGGGCGCGGTCGCCACCCAGGCGCTCTCCAACACCGCCTACAAGCGACGGGGCCTGGAGCTGCTGGACTCGGGGCGCGGCGCCAGCGAGGTGGTGGAGGCCCTGATCGGCGACGACGACGGTCGCGAGCACCGTCAGCTGGGGGTGGTGGACCGCCACGGCCAGGCCGCCACCTACACCGGCTCCCAGTGCTACGAGTGGGCCGGGGGCAGGACCGGCAAGGGCTGCGCCTGCCAGGGCAACATCCTCGCCGGGGCCCAGGTGGTGGACGCGCTCCTGGAGACGTTCGAGGCCAGCTCGGGCGCGCTCTGCGA
>JASHRA010000188.1 GCA_030038765.1 Candidatus Dormiibacterota bacterium
TCGGCACCGGCGCCGAGGATCGACGAGCCACCCGCCAGGCCGCCGAGGAAGAAGTAGCCGGCGATGTCGCGCGCCTCCCAGGTGGGCGGCTTGAGGATGGGCCGGCCGTAGTAGGAGTCGCGCCGGGCCGTGGGCGCTGGCGCCTCGTCTCCGGGTCGGCGGCCGCTCCCCCCGCCCGCCGCGTCCGGGACGCGCCGGGGGCTCACCGGCGGCTCCCGAGGTGGGCGGCCCCGATCCCGGCCAGGAGGGTGAGGGCGGCGGCTCCCACGTGCCGCCACATCGACGGCAGGTCCCTCGTCGTGACCACCGGGTCGGGAGGCAGCCCGTAGACCTGGGGCTCGTCCAGGAGCAGGAAGAAGGCGCCGTCCCCGCCCACCCCGTCGTCGGGCCGGTGGCCGTAGAGGCGGGCCTCGGAGAGGCCCTGCCCCTGGAGCTGCGCCAGACGCCGGTCGGCGCGCTGGCGGAGCTGGTCGAGCTCGCCGAACTGGATCGAGTCGGTGGGGCAGGCCTTGGCGCAGGCCGGCTCCATGCCCACCCCGAGCCGGTCGTAGCAGAGGGTGCACTTGAAGACCCGGCCGTCGTCGTGGCGCTGGTCGATGACGCCGTAGGGGCAGGCCGGCACGCAGTATCCGCAGCCGTTGCAGATGTCCTCCTGGACCACCACGGTGCCGAACTCGGTGCGGAAGAGGGCTCCAGTGGGACAGACGTCGAGGCAGGCGGCGTGGGTGCAGTGCTTGCAGACGTCGGAGGCCATGAGCCAGCGCAGCTCGCCACCGCCGTCGGGGAGCACGCCATCCCCGCCATCCGCCCGGATGCGCACGCCCGGGCCGACGGGGAAGGGCGAGGGGGCCGGGGTCAGGGCCAGCTCCGGGCCCAGCCGGCCATCGCGCCGCCGCTGCTCGATGAAGGCGACGTGGCGCCAGGTGTCGGCGCCGAGGGCCTCGGAGTTGTCGTAGGACATCCCGGTCAGACGCTGGCCGTCCTGGGGGATGGCGTTCCACTCCTTGCAGGCGACCTCGCAGGCCTTGCAGCCGATGCAGAGCGAGGTGTCGGTGAAGAAGCCCATGCGGGGCGGCGGGTCCTGGTAGCCGGCATCCGCCGCGACCGCCGGTTCCGGCCCCGAGAGGAGCTCGCCCAGGCGCTCTGCCAGGCTCACAACCTGGTCCCCGTGGCCTCGGTGACGCCGGCCCGGCGCCGGTGCTCGCGGACCAGCTGGCGGAGCGCCTCGCCCCGGGGCCGCCGCCCCGGGATGAGGTCCACCGCCAGCGCCTTCACCTCCTGGATGTGGACGTTGGGGTCGAGCGCCACGGGGGCCAGCTCGTTGGCGGAGTCGCCCCGGCTGAGCCCGTTGGGACCCCAGTGGTAGGGCAGGCCGACCTGCTGCACGGTCCGGCCCTGGACCCGCAGCGGGGTCATGCGCTCGGTCACCATCACCCTCGCCTCGACGGCGCTGCGGGCGCTGATGATGGTGACCCAGCCCATGTGCTCCAGGCCACGCTCCCGGGCCAGCTCGGGGGAGACCTCGCAGAAGAACTCGGGCTGGAGCTCGGTGAGGTAGGGCGTCCAGCGGGTCATGCCCCCGGCGGTGAAGTGCTCGGTGAGGCGGTAGCTGGTGGCGACGAAGGGGTAGACCTCGCTCCCCGGGAGCTCGCCCGAGGGCTGGTAGAGGTTGAGCGGGTGCGGCCTCAGCTGGCGCGCCGGGTTGCTCTGCTGGCGGTAGAGCGCGTTCTGGAAGGGGGACTCCTGGGGCTCGTAGTGGGTCGGGAGGGGACCGTCCACCAGGCCGTTGGGAACGAAGAGCCAGCCCTTGCCGTCGGCCTGCATGATGAAGGGATCGTCGCCCTCCAGGGCCGCCGCGCCGCGAGCGCCCTCGGGGGCCCGGTAGTCGGGGGGCTTGTCGGCGACGAAGTCGGGAACGTCGTCGCCGACCCAGGAGAGCCTCTCCGGGTCCCACCACACGAGCCGCTTGCGCTCGCTCCAGGGACGCCCTTGGGGATCCGCCGAGGCGCGGTTGTAGAGGACGCGGCGGTTGGCCGGCCAAGACCAGCACCACTCGGGGCCGAGCCAGTTCTGCTCCTGGGCTGGCCGGCGCCGGGCCGCCTGGTTGACCCCGTCCTTGTAGACGCCGCAGTAGATCCAGCAGCCGCAGGCGGTGGAGCCGTCGTCCCTGAGCTCGGTGTACGAGCCCAGCGGGCGCCCCTCGGCGTCGAAGCCGTTGATCTCGGCCAGCACGGCCTCGGCGCTGGGCTCGCGGAGCGGCCCCTCCACCGGGTAGTCCCAGGTGAGGTCGAGCAGGGGTCGGTCCCGGGGCTCTGTGGAGCCGGCCAGCTTCTCGCGGATGAGGCGGCCCAGGTGGTACATGAACCAGAGGTCGCTGCGGGCGTCCCCCTGCGGCTCGACGGCGGTGTGGTGCCACTGCAGCATCCGGTTGGTGTTGGTGAAGCTGCCGCTCTTCTCCGTGTGGGCGGCGGCGGGGAGGAAGAAGACCTCCGTCTTGATCTCCCGCGTGCGCATCTCGCCGCTGGCGATCTCGGGCCCGTCCTGCCACCAGGTGGCGCTCTCGATGAGCGAGAAGTCGCGCACCACGAGCCAGTCCAGCTGGGCCATGCCGAAGCGCTGGAGGCGGGTGTTGGCCGAGCCCACGGCGGGGTTCTCGCCGAGCAGGAAGTAGCCGCGGCAGCGCCCCTCCAGCTGCTCGAAGACGGTCTCGTAGGTGCTGTGGCTGCCGGTGAGGCGGGGCAGGTAGTCGAAGCAGTAGTCGTTGTCCTCCCCGGCCGCGGCGCCCCAGTAGGCCTTGAGCAGGCTCACCATGTAGGAGCGCATCTCGGCCCAGAAGCCCTTGTCCACGCGCTCCGCGGCGATGTAGTCCCGGAGCCGCTCGTGGGTGTGCGCGTAGGGCATGGGCAGGTAGCCGGGGAGGAGGTTGAAGAGCGTCGGGATGTCGCTCGAGCCCTGGATGCTGGCGTGCCCCCGGAGGGCCATGATGCCGCCACCCCGGCGCCCGATGTTCCCCAGCAGCAGCTGGAGCACGCTGGCGGTCCGGATGTACTGCACCCCGACCGTGTGCTGGGTCCAGCCAACGGCGTAGGCGAAGGCGCTGGTGCGCTCCCGCCCCGAGTTCTCGACCAGGGCGCGGCAGACCTCGAGGAACTGGTCCCGGGGCACGCCGCAGACCTCCTCCACCATCTCCGGCGTGTAGCGCGAGTAGTGGCGGCGGAGGATCTGGAAGACGCAGCGCGGGTTCTGCAGGCTGGGGTCCCGCTCCGGCACCCCGCTCTTCAGCGCCGGCCCGCCGGAGCCGTGCGACTCGCCGTGCCCGGTGCCGGCGCCGCCCTCGCGGTAGGGGGTCAACTCCTCGTTGCCGCTGGCCGGGTTGGTCAGCTCCAGGCCCTCGTACTGCCAGCTGCTGCTGTCGTACTGGCGGCTCTCGGGATCGAAGCCGGAGAAGAGCCCGTCCAGGTCCTCCGTGTCGCGGAAGTCGGGACCGACCACGACCGCGGCGTTGGTGTAGGCCAGCACGTAGTCGCGGAAGTAGCGCTCCTCGGCCAGGACGTAGTTGATGATGCCCCCGAGGAAGGCGATGTCGGTGCCGGCCCGGATCGGCACGTAGGTGTCGGCCAGGGCGCTGGTGCGGGAGAAGTGGGGATCGACGTGGATCACCCGAGCCCCCCGGGCCTTGGCCTCCATGACCCACTGGAAGCCCACCGGGTGCGCCTCGGCGAAGTTGGAGCCCTCGATGACGATGCAGTCGGCGTGCTGCAGGTCCTGGAGGCAGGTGGTGGAGCCACCGCGGCCGAAGGAGGTCCCCAGAGCGGCCACCGTGGAGCTGTGGCAGACCCGGGCCTGGTTCTCGATCTGGACCACACCGAGGGCGGTGAGGAGCTTCTTGATGAGGTAGTTCTCCTCGTTGTCGAGGGTGGCCCCGCCCAGGCTGGCGATGCCCATGGTGCGGTTCAACTTCTTGTCGCCGAGGCGCTCCTCCCAGGTCTCCGCCCGGGTCTGGATGACGCGCTCGGCGATCATGTCCATGGCCGTCTCCAGGTCGAGCGTCTCCCAGTCGTCGGAGAAGGGGCGCCGGTGCAGGACCTGGTGCCGGCGCGAGGGCCCGGTGGTCAGCTGGAGGGTGGCCGAGCCCTTGGGGCAGAGCCGGCCCCGGCTCACCGGCGAGTCGGGGTCGCCCTCTATCTGCACCACCCGCTCGTCCTTGACGTAGACGTTCTGGGCGCAGCCGACGGCGCAGTAGGGGCAGATGGACTTGACGACCCGGTCGGCGCTGGCCACCCGGGGCCGGAGGCTGGCGGAGACCGGCGACCGAGCGGCGGCCCCCCGACCCAGGCGATCGGGCCCGGCGAGCTGCCCCAGCAGGGGCCAGCGGGCTGCGCCTGCCCGCCTCGCCATCAGCGGCCGCCCCGCATGCCGGGATCGGCCTGGGCCCGGCGCCGCAGCCAGGCCAGGGTCTCCCGGTTGTCCACCTCGGGCCCGGGTGGCTGCTCGGCCAGGAGCTGGGTGCTGCCCTCGCGGGCCCCCTCGCGTTCCTCGCCGAGGTGGTCGCTGCGGTCGGCCGGGAGCCCGGTGGCGACCATGTAGGCGACGCCGGCGCCGATGCCCAGGGCCGCGGCCGCGGACTCGTAGTCCAGTCCCTGCCGGAGCAGTGCCCGAACTCCCTCGCGACTGGCCATCGAAGCGCCTCCCAGAACCACCCGCCCCCGAAGCGCTCCTCTCAGCTCGAAGCTAGCACCCACCTCCGGCGCCCGCCTTTTGGAGATCGAGAACCTCCTGAGCTCTGGGCCGCGGACCAGCGCCGCGGGGCCACCGGCCGAGGTCCGGCGGGCGCGCCGGAGCGGAGAATGTCCCTGCCCGCCCTCGTAGCTCAGGGGATAGAGCAGCGGTTTCCTAAACCGCGTGTCGGGAGTTCGAGTCTCTCCGGGGGCGCCAATCTGGTGTGCTAGTTCGGGTGAAGCGTGACAGTTCGCCTTCGCCTGAGGCTTCACGGGGCTCCGGCTGAGGCCTTACGGCTGTTCCGGGTGATGCCTGACACTCCCGGCCCTGAGGGAGTTGAGCGTGGCCGACCAGCGCTGCCGAGCGGTCCTCGCGGTCGGGCGCCAATCCGGTCTCGGCCAGTCCCCGCTCAGTCCCCTTCCGGTGTCGGTCTGCCCCCTTCACCGCGTGAGTGTGTGCGACCTGCTGCGCGAGCCGCGGAACTGAGTGCCGCCGCCACGCCATGCTCGGAGGCAGGCCCCAACGGAGGTGTCACCCATGAGTGAACCCGTCATCAAGCGCTTCCTCCTCGTCTTCGATCACGAGAAGGGCAAATTGCTTGAGACCAGGGACTCCGGATCTGATAGCCATGGGGCTGTGAGGGCATACGCCGAGATGGAGAAGGAGTGTGAGGCCAACCCGGCCCTCGAGGTCGTCCTGACCGGGTCCGACTCGTACGAGACGGTCGAGGTCACCCACGCCAACTGCTTCGACGGGCGTGCGTCCCGCTCCCGGTCCCCCTGCCTGGCGGGGGTCTGAGTCAGCCTCCGGCTCACCGCCGCCGGGCGGGGACGGTCCCGATCGCCCCGGGACCGTCATCCAACTCCTTCTGACCCACCGGACTGGGTCCGGCTGTCTGGGGCCCAGCAGCGGGCGGTCAACCGGAGATCGGGCCCGGCTGGGCGTCGCTCCCCTCCCGCAGGAACTCGGTCACCGCCGCCAGCACCGGAGCCACGCGCCAGGGGCCCAGCGCGATCAGGTGGCCCCCGGGCAGAAGCAGCAGCTGCGAGCCGGCGATGCGCTGGTGCATCTCCCGGGCCAGCACCGGGGACGCGATGTGGTCGGAGCGCCCGTGGACGATCAGCGTGGGGCTGCGGATCTCGCCGAGACGGGCGCTGCAGTCGAAGCTCCGGCTGGCCGCGAACTGGGCCTTGTGGGCGGCCCAGGGCTGCCGCTCCCGCCCCCGCAGCAGCGGCAGGCGGGAGACCGCCATCCCGGCGCGGATGAGCAGGCCCCGGCCGGAGGCCCGGGGGCCGGTCGAGATCAGCACCAGACGCCGCACCAGCCCCGGGTGCTCCAGGGCCAGGCTGAGGGCGATCCTCCCGCCCATCGAAACCCCCACCACGTGCGCCGGGGCGAGCCCGAGTCGGAGTAGGACCCGCGCCTGGTCGGCAGCCATCTGCTCCACCGAGTAGGGGCCGGGTGGGGTCGGGGACCGGCCGGAACCGCGGTTGTCCGCAGCCACCACGAGAAAGCCCCGGGCCAGGCCCTGGCGCAGGGGCCGCATCTCCGAGATGGCGAGTCCCATGCCGGGTATCAGGAGGACGGGGGCGCCCTC
>JASHRA010000189.1 GCA_030038765.1 Candidatus Dormiibacterota bacterium
TGGGGCCGCGACGGCGGGGGCCGCGGCCATGAAGGCGTCGTAGAGCCGGGCCAGGGACGGCGCGCGGCGCCGCAGCGCCGCTCGGTGAGCCTCCACCGTGCCCTGGTCCCGGCGCCGCTGGGGCCCGCTCTGGGCCCACTCCGGCCCCAGTCGAGAGGTGTTGCGGGCGCCGGCCAGGAAGAGGGCGCGGAGGGCCGACGCCATCGCCTCCCCGCCGCCGGCCTCCCGCCCGAGGCGCTCGGCCAGCTGCTCCAGCAGCACCGGCAGCACGCCGGCGAAGGCGGCGGCCGCGTGGTAGAGAGGGCGGTCCAGCCCGGACACCTGCAGCGGCTCGAGCCGCAGGCGCCGGGCCAGCTCCGTGAGGGCGCCCCGGGCCCGGGGTGCGCCCTCGATGGAGACGTAGGTCCCCTCCAGGCTCTCCGGGCTCCCGTCCGGGACCGGTGCCAGGGGATGGAAGACGGCCGTCTCCAGCCCCCAGGCGGCGAGCGGCGCCAGGACCTCGGGACCGAAGGCGCCGGCGCAGTGGGCCACCACCGGGCGCGTCAGACCCGGCTCCAGGACCGCCGCCAGCTCCGCGGCCAGCTCCGCGGCCAGCTCGGGCAGCGCCCGGTCGGGGACGCAGAGCAGGGTCAGGGGACCGCCCAGGGCCACCTCGGCGGCGTCGGGACAGAGCCGCCAGCCCAGCTCCGCGGCCAGCTCGGCGGCGCGCTGCGGGTGCTGCGACCACAGTCGGCCGGGGGCGTCCCCCAGCCGGGTCAGGCGCCGTGCCAGGGCCCCTCCGAGCGAGCCCGCGCCAACGATTCCGATACCCACTTCCGTCTCGGTCACCTCAGGGATCCAAGCGGATTGAGGCCGGTCCTCTGGCCCAGCGGCCGCGGCCAAGTCTAACCCAGGGGGACGAGACCCGAGGCCACCGGGAGGCCGCTCAGCTGGCGGCCTGCTGATCCTCCTCGATCTGCTGGATCAGCTCGTCCATCTCGTTGCGGTCCATGGACTCGACCTGGATCAGGTGGTCGGCCAGGACCTGCAGCGTGCGCCGGCGCAGCGTGAGCACCTTCTTGGCCGTGAGGTAGGCGTTGTCGACCAGGGAGTGCACCTCCTCGTCGATCTCGCCGGCGACCTCCTCCGAGTAGTTGCGCTGCTCGCCGAGGTCGCGCCCCAGGAAGACCAGCTCGTCCTTGGTGCCGAAGGCGAGCGGGCCCAGCTTCTCGCTCATGCCCCACTCGGTGACCATGCGCCGGGCCAGCTTGGTCGCCTTGCCGATGTCGTCGGAGGCGCCGGTGGTGATGTTCGAGTCACCGAGAAGCAGCTCCTCCCCGACCCGACCCCCGAGGATCCCGGCCAGCTGGTCGGTCAGCTCCGCCTTGCTGACCAGCACCTTGTCGTGCTCGGGGAGCGACATGGTCCAGCCCAGGGCCATGCCCCGGCTCACGATGCTGATCTTGTAGGGCGGGTCGCAGTTGGGCAGGCAGCGCATCACCAGGGCGTGGCCCATCTCGTGGTAGGCGATCACCGCCTTCTCCTCGTCGGTGATCCGGCGCGACTTGCGCTCGGGGCCGGCGATGACGCGCGCGATCGCCTCCTCGAGCTCGGGCATGGCGATGACCTTCTTGTTCTGGCGCGCGGCCAGGATGGCCGCCTCGTTGATGAGGTTGGCCAGGTCGGCGCCGCTGAACCCGACCGTCTGCTTGGCCAGCACCTCCAGGTCGACGGCGGTGTCGAGCGGCTTGTTGCGCGCGTGCACCTTGAGGATGGCGTCCCGGCCCTTGATGTCGGGCCGGTCCAGGGTCACGTGGCGGTCGAAGCGGCCCGGGCGCAGCAGGGCCGGGTCGAGGACGTCGGGGCGGTTGGTGGCGGCGATGACGATCACGTGGGTGTTGGTCTCGAAGCCGTCCATCTCCACCAGGAGCTGGTTCAGGGTCTGCTCGCGCTCGTCATGGCCGCCGCCCAGCCCGGCGCCCCGCTGCCGGCCCACGGCGTCGATCTCGTCGACGAAGACGATGCAGGGGCTGTTCTTCTTGGCCTGGTCGAAGAGGTCCCGGACCCGGCTGGCCCCGACCCCGACGAACATCTCCACGAACTCGGAGCCGGAGATGCTGAAGAAGGGGACGCCGGCCTCCCCGGCGACGGCCTTGCTGAGCAGGGTCTTGCCCGCTCCCGGCGGCCCCACCATCAGCACCCCCTTGGGGATCCTGGCCCCGAGGGAGGTGAAGCGGTCCGGATATTTGAGGAACTCGACGATCTCGGTCAGCTCCTGCTTGGCCTCGTCGACGCCGGCGACGTCGACGAAGGTCACCTCCGGCTTGTCCCCGGCCACCAGCCGGGCCCGGCTGCGGCCGAAGGTGAGGGCCTGGTTGTTCCCGCTCTGGCTCTGGCGCATGAGGAACCAGAAGAACAGGACCACCACTGCCACGATCACGAGATTGGGCAGGATGTAGGTCAGGAAGACGTTGTCCGAGCTGGGCGCCTGCACGTTGTAGTTGGTGTACCCGTACTTGATGAACAGATCGGTGGGATCGCCGGCCTCAATGTACGACTGGTACTCCTTGCCGGCGCTGGTGTACCAGTTGACCGACTCCCCGCTGTTGACCACCTGCGCCTTCTTGGTCGAGGAGATGAGCGGCTGACCGGCGGGGACGGTCTTGCCCTCCTGCTTCAGCTGGTAGTTGGAGAGCGCCTGCTGGAGCTTGCCCGTCGAGGCGTAGGGGATCGACTTGGTCGGCCCCGAGTGCCAGGCCAGGAGGGCGATGGCGAGAACGGCAACGAAGACCACCAGGAAGGCGAAGGCACGGCGCTGCCGGGGCATGTTGCGGATTGTACCCAGGAAGCTTCGGCCCACCCCCGGCCGCCGAGCGAGAGCGAGAGCGGGGACAGGCCTCTCACCGGGGAGCCAGACGCGGCCTCACAATCCGACCTCGGGCGCCCCGCCGACGAGGTTCGGTCGGCGCCCGCCACCGGGGCCGGGGCCGGCGCTTGGCGCCGCGCCGCCGTCCACCCCGGGCCCGATCGGGCTCGACCGTGGTCGGCGCAATCAAACCCCGCTCGCCGGCGTCTTAGTGGCTAGGGGATCACTGATTGGCCAGAGCCGACGGAAGGGAAGAGATGCGCCAGGCCTTCCTGGAGGCGACCCTGCCCCACATCGACGTCGTCTACCGCCTGGCCCGCCAGGCCGGTCACGACCACGACCGGGCCGAGGACCTGGTCCAGGAGACGTATCTGCGGGCCTACGCCGGCTTCGCCGACCAGCGCGGCCCCAGCGTGCGAGCGTGGCTGGTGGCCATCTGCCTCAACCTGGTCCGCTCCGAGGGCCGACGCCGAGCCCGCCGGGTCGTCGAGGTCGGGCTCCCGGACGGCGACCGCTACCGCGGGGTCGTCCGCGACGTGGCCGACGATGTCCTCGATCGGCTCGAGGGGGAGCGCATCGTCCGCGCCCTGGACCGGCTGCCCGAGCACCATCGGCGCGCAGTCGTGCTGATGGACCTGGCCGGGATGACGGCCGCCGAGGTCGCCGCCCAGCTCGAGTGCCCGCGCAACACCGTGCTCTCATGGGCGCACCGGGGGCACCGGCAGCTGGCCGCGCTCCTGGCCGAGGAGGACACCCCCAAGTGACCTGCGAAGAGGGGCGCCTGGTGGCCTTCCTCAACCACCAGCTGGGAGCCGCGGACGAGCTCTCGCTGGAGGCGCACCTCCTCACCTGCGACGGCTGCCGGGAGGCGGTCCGTGCCGACCGCGCCGGGCGGCGCGCCCTGGAGCAGCTGTGCCTGACGGCCCCGCCCGGCCTCTCCGCCCGGGTGACCGCCGCCATCCGCCGGGCCGACTCGCCCCCGGCC
>JASHRA010000003.1 GCA_030038765.1 Candidatus Dormiibacterota bacterium
ACCTGGTGAAGTGCAGCTTCTGCGGCAAGTCGCAGAAGCAGGTGAAGAAGCTCATCGCCGGCCCCGGCGTCTACATCTGCGACGAGTGCATCGACCTGTGCAACGACATCATCGCCGAGGAGCTGACCGAGACCACCGAGCTCAGCTTCGAGGAGCTCCCCAAGCCCCGTGAGATCTTCGACTTCCTGAACGACTACGTCGTCGGGCAGGAGTACGCCAAGAAGATCCTCTCGGTGGCCGTGTACAACCACTACAAGCGGGTACAGGCGGGGCCCCCGGGCGACGAGGAGGGCGTGGAGCTCGCCAAGTCGAACATTCTGCTGCTCGGCCCCACCGGCTGCGGCAAGACGCTGTTGGCGCAGACCCTGGCCCGGATGCTCAACGTGCCGTTCGCCATCGCCGACGCCACCGCCCTCACCGAGGCCGGGTACGTGGGCGAGGACGTGGAGAACATCCTGCTCCGGCTCATCCAGGCGGCCGACTTCGACGTCGCCCGGGCGGAGCGGGGGATCATCTACATCGACGAGATCGACAAGATCTCGCGCAAGTCGGACAACCCCTCCATCACCCGGGACGTCTCCGGCGAGGGGGTGCAGCAGGCGCTGCTCAAGATCCTGGAGGGCACGGTCGCCAACGTGCCCCCCCAGGGCGGCCGCAAGCATCCCCACCAGGACTTCATCCAGATCAACACGGCCAACATCCTCTTCATCTGCGGCGGCGCCTTCGACGGGCTGGAGCGGATCATCGACCAGCGCGTCGGCAAGCGCACCATCGGCTTCGGCAGCGCCCACCAGGGCCTGCGCAGCAAGGAGAGCTCGAAGATCCTCCACGAGCTCTCCGCCCAGGACCTGCTCCGCTACGGCCTGATCCCCGAGTTCGTCGGCCGGCTGCCCATCCTGGTGACCCTGGACTGCCTCGACGAGGACGACATCACGAGGGTCCTGACCGAGCCCAAGAACGCCTTCGTCAAGCAGTACCAGAAGTTCTTCGCCCTGGACGAGGTGGAGCTGGTCTTCGAGGAGGGCGCGCTGCGGGCCATCGCCCGACAGGCCATGGCCCTGGGCACCGGGGCCCGGGGGCTCAAGAGCATCCTGGAGTCGGCGCTGCTCAACAGCATGTTCGACGTCCCCTCCCACCCGGAGATCAAGCGCTGCGTCATCACCGAGCGCTCCATCATGGAGTCGACGGAGCCCGACCTCTACCGGGACGACGAGGTCCAGCAGGCCGCCTCGGCCTGAGCCCCGGCCCGGCCTCGAAGCTCCGGTAGACTTTGAAGCCGCTGCCCCTGACCCCAGGCTGGCGCGCGCCAGCGAGATGAGGAACCAGCCGATGCCCATCGCCAGCAACCTCGGCTATCCGCGAATCGGACCGTCGCGCGAGCTGAAGACGGCGCTCGAGTCCTACTGGGCGGGGCGGCAGGACCTCTCCCAGCTCTTGGCCGAGGCGCGCCGGCTCCGCGCCGAGCGCTGGCGGCAGCAGAGCTCGGCCGGACTGGAGCACATCCCCAGCAACGACTTCTCCCTCTACGACCACGTGCTCGACACCACCCTCATGGTGGGGGCCGTGCCGGAGCGCTTCGGCGGCCCCGGCGCCGAGATCGGGCCGGACCTGATCTTCGCCATGGCGCGCGGCGTCAGCGGCGAGACCGAGCTGGCGCCGCTGGACATGACCAAGTGGTTCGACACCAACTACCACTACCTGGTCCCGGAGCTGGCGCCCGACCAGGCCTTCTCGCTGGCCTGGCCCAAGCCGGTGGAGGAGTTCGAGGAGGCGAAGGCCCTCGGGATCCGGACCCGGCCGGTGCTGCTGGGGCCGGTGAGCTGGCTGCGGCTGGGACGCATGGTCGGGGGCCAGGGAGGCACGCTGCAGCTCCTGGACCGGCTGCTGCCGGTCTACGAGGAGCTCCTGGAGCGGCTGGCGGGGGCGGGCGTCGAGTGGGTGCAGATCGACGAGCCCTGCCTCAGCCAGGACCTCCCGGTGGAGGCGCTGGAGGCGCTCGAGACCGCCTACCAGCGCCTGGGCCGGCGCGTGCCCTCCCTGCGCCTCCTGCTGGCCTCCTACTTCTCTGCCCTGGGGCCGAACCTGGAGATGGCGCTGGGCCTGCCCGTGGCCGCCGTCCACCTCGACCTGGTGAACGGCCCCGAGGACCTGGAGCCGGCCCTGGCGCTCGCTCCCGAGGGCCTCTCGCTCTCCCTGGGCGTGGTCGACGGCCACAACGTCTGGCGCACCGACCCCGACCGGGCGCTGGCGCAGCTGGAGCGGGCGGTGACCAGGCTGGGAGGGTCACGGGTCCTGGTGGCCCCCTCCTGCTCGCTGCTGCACGTGCCCGTCAGCCTGCGCTCCGAATCCGGGCTCGACCCCGAGCTGCGCGCGTGGCTCGCCTTCGCCGAGGAGAAGGTGGTCGAGGTGAGCCAGCTGGCCCGGGCCGCGGGCGGGCAGGGCCCCGAGGAGCTGGAGCCGGCGCGCGCCGCCTGCGCCGCGCGGCGAGCCTCGGCCCGGGTGACCGACCCCGCCCTGCGCGCCCGCCTCCAGCGCCTGACCCCGGAGCAGCTGGTCCGCCCCGGGGACGGGCCGGTCCGGCGCCTCATCTGGCGCCAGCGCGTCTCCATGCCGCTGCTCCCCACCACCACGGTGGGGTCCTTCCCCCAGGTCCCCGAGCTGCGTCGGGCCCGGGCCCGGCTGCGCCGGGGCGAGCTCGACCGCGCCGCCTACGAGGCGCTGATCGAGGACGAGGTGCGGCGCGTGATCCGGTTCCAGGAGGAGACCGGCCTGGACCTGCTGGTCCACGGCGAGCCCGAGCGCAACGACATGGTCGAGTACTTCGCCGAGCAGCTCCAGGGCTTCGCCACCACCCGGGCGGGCTGGGTCCAGTCCTACGGCTCCCGCTGCGCCAAGCCGCCCATCATCTACGGCGACGTCTCCCGCCCCGAGCCGATGACGGTGCGCTGGGCGGTCTTCGCCCAGGGGCTCACCGAGCGCCCGGTCAAGGGCATGCTGACCGGCCCCGTGACCATGCTGCAGTGGTCCTTCGCCCGCGACGACCAGCCCCGCGGCGACACCTGCCGCCAGATCGCGCTCGCGCTCCGCGACGAGGTCCAGGACCTGGAGGCGGCCGGCATCAGCGTCATTCAGATCGACGAGCCGGCCCTGCGCGAGGGACTGCCCCTGCACCGGGGACGGCAGGCCGCCTACCTGCGCTGGGCGGTCGACTGCTTCCGCCTGGTGGCGGCGGGCGCGGGGGCGGCCACCCAGGTACACACCCACATGTGCTACTCGGAGTTCGACGAGATCATGGACACCATCGCCGAGCTCGATGCCGACGTGCTCTACATCGAGGCGGCCCGCTCCGGCATGTCCCTGCTCGGCTCCTTCGCTCGCCACCACTACCCCAACGAGGTGGGGCCCGGCATCTACGACATCCACTCGCCCCTGGTGCCGACCGTGGCCGAGATGACGGACCGCCTGCGGCTGGCGGCCCGGGCGATCCCGCCCGAGCGCCTCTGGGCGGTTCCCGACTGCGGACTCAAGACCAGGGGCTGGGCCGAGGTCGAGCCCGCGCTGCATAACCTGGTGACGGCCGCGAGGCAGGTGGCGTCCGAGCTAGACGCGGTGCCCGCCGCCCGGTCCTAGGCGGCGGGGCCGAGGGGTGGAGCCGACCTACCAGCCGGCCGCAGCCGAGGCCCGGCTCAGAGCCCGCTGGCGTGAGCTGAACCTGGGCGCCGCCGACCCGACCAGCCGGCGCCCCGCCTTCTCCATCGCCCTGCCGCCCCCCAACATCACCGGCTCGCT
>JASHRA010000190.1 GCA_030038765.1 Candidatus Dormiibacterota bacterium
GAGATCGCCGCCCGGGTGGGGGAGGTCCTGAGCCACCCCGTGCGCGTCGCCGACGGGTCGGAGATCGTGGTCAGCGTCAGCGTCGGCATGCTGGTCTCCAAGTACGCGACCAGCGACGCCGAGGCCGTCCTACGGGACGCCGACATCGCCCTCTACGAGGCCAAGTCGGAGGGCAAGGGCCGCTTCGTCGAGTTCCGTCCCAACCTGCACCAGCGGGCCATGGAGCGCATCCACGTGGAGACCGGGCTGCGCCTGGCCCTGGACCAGGACCAGCTGCGGCTGCGCTACCAGCCCATCCTCAACGGTGTCGAGCACCGCCTGGTCGGCGTCGAGGCGCTGCTGCGCTGGAAGGACCCCGACCGGCCGGACGTGGTCGCGCCCCACGACTTCATCGACATCGCCGAGGCCACGGGCCTGATCGTCCCCATCGGCCGCTGGGTCCTCTACGAGTCCTGCCGCCAGATGGCCGAGTGGGGCCGCGAGCGCCCCCTCATGAAGTCGCTGCGGCTCTCCGTCAACGTCTCCGCCCGCCAGCTGCACCACGCCAGCCTGGTCGCCGACGTGCGCGGGGCGCTGGCCAGCTCCGGCCTCGACCCGAGGCAGCTCATCCTCGAGGTCACCGAGAGCACCATCGTCCAGGACGTGGCCCACGCCTCCGCCCAGCTGGCCGCCCTCCGCCTGCTCGGGGTGCGCATCGCCATCGACGACTTCGGCACCGGGCAGTCCTCCCTGGCCCAGTTGCAGCACCTCCCCGTGGACGAGCTCAAGATCGACCGCTCGTTCCTGGAGCACCTCACCGACGGCTCCGCCAGCGCCGCCGTCGCCGAGAGCGTGGTCCAGCTGGGGCGAGCCCTCTCCCTGGCGGTGGTGGTCGAGGGGGTGGAGACGGCGGAGCAGGTCAAGCTGCTGGAGTCGATGAGCAGCGACCCCCTGCTGCAGGGTTTCTTCTTCGCCGAGCCGCTCGAACCGGAGGCTCTGGAGGCCATGGTCAGCGGTGACGCGAGCCTCCTGGAGGAGCGTCCCAGCGCGTCGAGGCCGGGGCGTCGGTCCCGCGCCCGCGCCCCCCGGGCGGCCCTGGTCGAGGCGTCCCAGGAGCCCCAGGCCGGCGGTCCCGCCAGGCGCCGAGCGGCCCGGCCCGCGGCCGCCAGCGGCCCGGCCTGACCCAGGGCCCATCAGCCGGAGGGAGGCCCCCCAGTCGGCTCCGGAGGGGACGATCTCGGCGCCCGGGCCGCCCAGGCGTCGCTGAGCAGCTCCTGCACCAGCTGCGGCTCGGCCCGGCGGAGGTCGACGACGAGGCAGGCGAGCCGACCGCCCCAGCGCAGCTCCCGGCAGCAGTCGGGTCGCTCCGCCGCCAGGGCGCGGATCTCCGGCTCGGGGACCATGACGCGCAGCTGCTGGGGACCGGGCAGGGTGGCCAGGATCCGTCCCCGCACCCGGAAGGAGGGGAGGCCGTGGTGGTCCCGCTCGACCACGCCGGGCAGGGCGAGCGCGAGGGCCCTCACCTGGGCCGCGCCCACCTCGCCGCCGCCCGGCACGGCCCCGGCTCCCGCCTCAGGCTCCGCCGGTCCCGTGGAGTGAGCCGCCGCCGGCGCCCATATCACGGGACCGGGAGGCGAGCTCGACCAGCTCCCGCGGGACGGCTGCCGGGCGGCCGTCGCGGAGCCGGAGCCAAACCCACTCGGTGCTGATCTCGGCGACCAGGACCCCGTCGGCCGGCCGCACGATGGTGGTCCGACGCTGGCCCCTGGCCCCCCGCACCATCTCCACCCGGACCGTGAGCTCCAGCTCGTCGCCGAAGCGGGCCGGCGCGTGGTAGGTGATCCGGTGGCCGCGGATCACCCAGTAGCCGCCGTGGGCCTCGGCCCAGCCCTGGCCGAAGCCGAGGGCCTCGGCGTGGCGCGCGGCCAGCTCCTCCGCGTAGTTGAGGTAGACGGCGTTGTTGACGTGCCCCTGGGCGTCGACCTCGTACTGCCGCACGGTCCAGCGGGCCGTGTAGACGAGCGGATCGGCAGCCACCCGCCATTATTAGCTCGCCTGCGGCCCCTGCCCGCCCTCGGGATCCGGCCCGGGTCAACCTATACTGGGCGCGGGAGAGCGGCTCCCAGCTAGGGGTGCGCCGGCAGGGCGCTGAGAGGCAGTGGGCCAACCCTAATGACCGGATCTGGTTAGTACCAGCGTCGGGAAGCACCTCCTGCCGGGCACCGGGCGGCGGCGCGCTGGCAGGGAGATGGTGATGGCCGACCGTGGAGCGGCCCGGGCCGCGCCCGAGCAGGGGGGGCGGAAGGGTCCGGGGGCGGGCGACGACGAGTTCCTGCGCATAGAGCTGCGGGGTCTCGAGCCGGTTCCTCCCGAGCGCCGTCACGGCCGGCCGCGCGAGCTGTTCTTCATCTGGTCCGGCGCGCTGGCGGACTTCTTCTCGCTCTTCGCCGGTGCGCTCCTCATCTCGGCCGCGGGCCTCGGCTTCTGGGACGCCTGCCTGGTGCTGGTGGCGGGCGCCCTGGCCGGTGCCGCCTTCCTCGGTCTGCTCAGCATCACCGGGGTTCGCAGCGGCGCCCCCCAGATCGTGCAGTCGCGCATGGTGTTCGGTCGCCGGGGCGCCGCCATCGGCGGCCTGTTGACCATGCTCATCGCCATCGGCTGGTTCGCCTACGACTGCGCCATCGCGGTCAGCACCGCCAAGGCCCTGCCCATCCTCCGCCACACGCCCCAGCCGGTGGAGCCGCTGCTGGTGGTCGCCATCGCCGGCTTCTCCTTCCTGGTCGCCGTCTACGGCCACCGCACCATCTCGGTCTTCCAGCACGTGCAGGTCCCCGCCTTCCTCATCGTCTGCGGCGCCCTGGCCCTCTTCACGTTTCCCCGCTGGAACCTCACCCTCCAGAGCCGGCTCGCCCCCGGCGCCCACTTGGCCGGGCTGGCCCTCGGCTTCACCCTCACCTTCGCCCTCATCGTCTCCTGGGTGACCTACGCCGCCGACTACTCCCGCTACCTCCCGAGCCGCTCCTCCGGGTCTCGGGTGGCGCTGGCCAGCGGCGGTGGCGGCGCCTTCAGCCTGGTCCTCTGCGGCCTGCTCGGGGCGGCCATCCAGACCAGCCACCCCTCGGCGCTGCTGCCCAACCTCATCGTGGCCTCGGTGCCGCTCCCCTTCGCCTACCTCTTTGCCGCCTTCATCGTGGTCGCCGAGCTCAGCTCCAACTACCTCAACATCTACTCCGCTGCCCTCTGCGCGCTGGCCGTGGGCATCCGTCTGCGGCGCTGGCTGGCGGCCAGCGTCGTGGGCGTGGTCGGAGGCCTGCTGGCGGCGCTGGTCCTCTTCGCCGGGGTCGGCTTCCAGGGCAACTACGTCGAGTTCCTGACCCTCACCTACGTCTGGTTCCCGGCCTGGGGCCTCTTGGTGATCCTGGACTCCCTCTGGCGCCGCCGCCCCCTGGACCCGGGGGAGCTGGTGGCGCGACGCGGGTACTGGTACCAGGCGGGCTTCCGCTGGCCCATGGTGCTGGCCCTCTGCTGCGGGACCCTGGCCACGCTGCTCTTCTTCGACCAGCCCCCGCCGCCCGGCCAGTGGGGCTTCGTCTCGCCCCTGGCGCAGCACCTCTTCGGCACCCTGCCGGCCGACCTCTCCGGCTGGGCTGGTGCCCTCACCACCTGGGTCTGCTACCTCCTGGTGCGGGCCTTCGAGCGTCGCCACCAGGGCGCCCCGGAGCGCGAGGCGCTGGCGCCGGGCGGCTGGCCGTGAGCGCCCGGCCGCGGCCGCCGATCGTGGCCACCATCGCCGCCACCGACTCGGGCGGGGGTGCCGGGATCCAGGCCGACCTCAAGGCCTTCGCCGCCTGCGGCGCCTACGGGGTCAGCGTCGTGGTCGCCCTCACCGCCCAGAACACCCGGGGCGTGCGCGCCCTGCGGGCGCTGCCCCTGAGCTTCATCTCGGAGCAGTTCCGGGCCCTGGACGAGGACCTGCGGCCGGTGGCGGCCAAGACCGGCATGCTGCTCTCGGCCCATCACATCGAGCGCGTCGCTAGGGAGCTGCGCCGCCGCTCCTGGGCCCCGCTGGTGGTCGACCCGGTGATGGTGGCCAAGAGCGGCGACCGCCTGCTGGCGGAGGACGCCATCGATGTCCTGCGCCGACGCCTGCTGCCCCTGGCCGCCGTGGTCACCCCCAACTGGCCCGAGGCAGCCGAGCTGGCGGGGCTGCCGGTGCGCACCGAGGAGGAGGCGCTGCGTGCCGGGCGGGCCATCGCGGGCATGGGAGCGCGGGTCGTGGTGGTCAAGGGGGGCCACTCGCCGGGGGCTCCGGTGGACCTGGTCCTGGAGCCGACGGGGGTCACCCGGCTGCTGGCCGAGCGCGCCCCGGGGCGCCACACGCACGGGACCGGGTGCACGTTCTCGGCCGCCATCGCCGCCTTCCTCGGCTGGGGCCTGGACCCGCTGGTCGCGATCAGCCGAGCCAAGCGCTACGTGACCCGGGCCATCCAGGAGGCGCCCGGGCTGGGGGGCGGGCACGGACCCTTGGAGCACTTTCCCCAGGACTGGCCCCGCGACCCGCGGCAGCCCCTGCCGGCGGGCGCCGGCGGCGATATCGAAGGCTTGCCCGACGCCGGGCCCGGGCTACACTCAGGACCCGACCGAGGTTAGGAGGAGCGGCGGTGAAACTTCGTCACAAGCAGGGTTCGGTGGAGCGGCTCACCAGCACCGCCGGGGACGCCGCCGGCGCGGTCGCGGAGATCGTGGGCACATCGGTGCGCAACGCCGGCTCGGCGGTCGGCCAGCAGGTGCCGGAGATGGCGGGGCGCATCGCGGGCCAGGTCCAGCCGGTCGCCGAGACGGCCCAGAAGCGGGCCGCCGACGTGGCAGCGGCGGCCCGGGAACGGTCCGCCGACTTCGCAGAGAAGGTGGTCCAGGCCGCCTACGAGGCCACCAAGTCGCTGCCCAAGGACACCCGCAAGAAGGTCGAGGGATCCCTGCGCAAGACCGGCATCGAGCCCCCCAAGCAGCGGCGGCACATCCCCCGCGTCTGGCTCGCGGCCGGCGTCCTGGCCGCCGCCGGGGTCGCCTTCCTCTTCTCGGGAACGGTCCAGGACCGCGTCTACGACCTGGTCGACCGCATCCGTGGCGAGGACGACACCGACGAGATGTTCGGCTTCCCGCCGCCCAGCGACGGCGACTCGGGGGGCGAGGCCGGCGACTCCTCCCAATAGCTGACCCGGGACCCGGTCCGCGGCCTTGACCGCCAGCCCGACCGCGGCCGGGGTCCGCCGGCGCCGGCTCGAGCTGGGGCGCTGGGACCGCCTCCTGGTGATCCTGGCCGGCGCCTCGGCGGTGATGCTGGTGCCGCGCCTCTTCGGCGACCCGCTGAGCGTCGACCCCGACGCCTGGCGGCTGACCGCCTACTTCGCCGCCGTCACGGCGGGTGCTGCGGCCCTGCCCCGGCTGCGCTCCTCGCTGCCCCTCGACCTGGCCCTCCTGGGGATGGCGCTGCCCTACTCCGCATCGATGTGGCTGCTCGGCTACGACGGTCCCCTGGGCGGGCTGCTGGGTCCTGCCTACGGCCTTGCCCGCAACGTCTGGTCCGGCCTCGCCTGGGCCCTGCTGGCGGTGCTGGTCGCCATCGTCTACCACCGCCTCTGCCCGGACGCTGGCATGCGGATCCTGACCCGGCCCGGCTGGACCGCCCTGGGCCTCGGCCTCGGAGGCAGCCTCCTCTTCCTGGCCGTCGCCTTCCTGCTCCCGGGGCCCCTGATCGGGCGGGAGGGCGTGCCGCTGCTCTCGCTCTCCGGCGGGGCCGGGCTCAGCTACGGGATCGCCAACGCGACCAGCGCCATCGGGCAGGAGATCCAGTTCCGAGGCGTGCTCCTCTCCGCACTGGAGCGGGAGCAGCCGGCCCGCGTGGCCGTCCTGACGCAGGCGGCCATCTTCTCCCTGGCCCACGTGGTGGTGGCCGGACCCGCCGCCGACCTGATCCCGGTGGTGCTGGTCCTGGGCCTTCTCTGGGGCTGGATGACCCAGCGCAGCGGGAGCCTTTGGCCGGCGGCGCTGGGCCACGTCGTGGCCGACCTCTTCCTCCTCACCGCCCTGGTCAGCGGGCTCTACGGGGGCTGATCCGTGGCCCTGCCTCTGCCGCAGCGCGCCGGCCTCTCGCTGGCCCTTGCCCTGGCCCTGCTGGCCTCGGCCCCCCTGGCCGCCGCCGCCGCCACCTGGTGGAGCCCGGCGCCGCGCGGGCTCTCCCGGCTGAGCGCGGTCGCCTCCAGCGCGGCCGGCAGCACCCTGGCGATCCGGCAGGGCAGCGCCGAGGTCTACAGCTGGCAGCCGGCCCGGCTCCGCTCGCTGCGCCTCCCCAGCACCAGCTCCGACCCCGGACGGGCCGTCGCCGTGGCCGCCGCCGGCGGCCTCGGGGTGGCCGCCTTCAGCACCGGCATGGTGCTGGAGGTCCATCTCGCGAGTCGCCGGTCCGCCTGGCTGCCGCGAGTCTCGGGAGGGGTCCAGTCGCTGGCGCTGGGCGGCGGCGCCGTCCCCGATCTGGCCCTCGCCACCCGGCGCGGGCTTCTCTTCGCCCGGCTCGGGTCCGTCCCCAGCATGGTGGCTCCGGGCGAGGCCACGGCGGTCCAGGCGCCGCCCGCCCAGGGGCGTTCCTGGCTGGCCCTGGTCGGCGGCCGGGTCTGGCGGCAGAAGGGTGGAGCCTGGGCTCCCTTCCCCGGTGCTCCATTCCTGGGCCTGGGCGCCCGGGCCCTGGCCCAGCTCGCCGACGGGGTGGTCCTCGTCGGCGCGCGCAGCGGCATGGTCTGGCGCCAGCTAGGCGGTCGCTGGCGTCCCGCCTTCCAGGTCCTTCCCTACGGCGGTCTGGGCGGGGTCCCGGAGCTGACCTCGATGGTGGCGGTGGGGAGCTCGGCCGCCTATCTCGGCACGGACGGGTTCGGGACCCTCCTGACCCCGGACGGCGGCTACACCTGGTACTCGGCGGCGCCCACCGCCGAGGTGCGGGGGCTGGCCGCCGTGGGGCCGGTGGAGGCCCGGGAGGCGCGCGGCCTGGTGCTGGCGCTGGCCGGCGACGGCGCCGTCTACACCCACCGTCTCCAGGCTCTGCCCGGGCCCCCCACCTACCCCCCGTCGGACCAGCTGGCCCAGCTCCTGGGCACCGGCGCCGTGGTCCTGGTCGCCGCCCTGCTGACCGTGGTCGGCCTCTCCCTCTTGGTCCGTAGGGGTGGCACGGGCCGCCTATCATCGGGAGAGGGGGGGAGTTTGTCGGGCACGGGCGGAGAGGTGGTCCGATGAGGGCTGTGGTCATGGCCGGGGGTGAGGGAAGCCGGCTGCGTCCGCTCACCAGTCGCCGGCCCAAGCCGCTGGTGCCGGTGGTGGGCCGGCCCTGCCTCGAGCACGTCCTGCGCCTGCTGCGGCGGCACGGGATCACCGAGGTCGTGATCACGCTGCAGTACCTGGGCGCCAGCATCCGCAACTACTTCGGGGACGGGGCCGAGCTCGGCATGCACCTCGAGTACGTGGTGGAGGACCGCCCCCTGGGCACCGCCGGCAGCGTCAAGAACGCCGCTCCGCTGCTGGGCGAGACCTTCGTCGTGATCAGCGGTGACGCCCTCACCGACATCGACCTCACCCAGGCCATCGCCTTCCACGAGGAGCACTCGGCGCGGGCCACCATCGTCCTGGCCAAGGTCCCCAACCCGCTGGAGTACGGCGTCGTGATCACTTCGGCGGAGGGGCGGATCGAGCGCTTCCTGGAGAAGCCCTCCTGGGGAGAGGTCTTCAGCGACCAGGCCAACACCGGCATCTACGTCATCGAGCCGAGCGTCCTCGACTACTGCCCGGAGGGTGAGCCCCGGGACTGGGCCCAGGACGTCTTCCCCCAGATGCTGGGCCAGCCGGGCGCCCTCTGGGCCCTGGTGGGTCGTGGCTACTGGTGCGACATCGGCAGCGTCCAGAGCTACCTGCAGGCCAACTGGGACGCCCTCGAGGGGCGCGTCGAGTGCGAGATCGCGGGTCAGCGGATCGGCCCCAGCCAATGGGTCAACGAGGGCGCCTCGGTGGCGGATACCGCCCGTATCGAGGGGCCGGCGTTCATCGGCCACGACGCGGTGGTGGGGCACGTGGCCTTCCTCAACGGGCCGGTGGTGGTGGACCGCCACGCCGTCGTCGACGCCGGGGCCAAGGTCAGCAACAGCGTGCTCTGGCCCCAGGTCTACGTCGGCGAGCGCAGCCGGCTGCGCCAGACCGTCGTCTGCAGCGCCGCCACCCTGAAGCCCGACGTGCTCCTCGACGACGGCAGCGTGATCGGGGACGACTGCACCATCGGTGCCGGCACCATCGTCGAGCAGGGGGTGCGGATCTGGCCCGGCAAGGAGATCGAGGCGGGCTCGGTGGTCCACGAGTCGGTCATCTGGGCCGGCACCTGGCGCAGCAGCCTCTTCAGCAAATCAGGGATCACCGGCATCATCAACGTGGAGCTGACTCCGGAGTGGTGCGCCCGGTTGGGGGCGGCCTGGGCCGCGGCCCAGCCCCGCGACAGCCAGCTCGCCATCTGCCGCGACCGCAGCCCTGGTTCGGGCATGATCAAGCGGGCGCTGATCTCGGGCATGCTCTCGGCTGGGGCGCGGGTCGTGGACCTCTTCGAGCTGCCGGTGCCGGTCACCTGCCACTTCACGAGGGAGTCGCCGGCCAGCGCCGCCATCCACGTCCTGGCCTCGCCCCTGGACGCCCGCTCGGCCGACATCCTGGTGCTCGACGAGCGCGGCATGCCGCTGGACCGGCGCCAGGAGCGGCGTCTGGAGAACACCTTCTTCCGGGAGGACTTTCGGAGGGTCCTGCCCGGCCAGATCACCGACATCACCGAGGCGAGCGGCGCCCTGACCGCGTACGCCCAGCACGTCGCTTCCCAGTTCGACCTGGAGGCGGTCTCCCGGGCCCACCCGCGCTTGCTCATCGATTTCGGCTTCAGCAGCGCCTCCATGGTTCTGCCGCAGCTCCTGCGCCAGGCGCGGGTGGAGGCGATCACGCTCCGGACCGGGTTCGAGGAGGAGGACCGGGTCTGGCCCCAGGCGCGCGACCGCGAGCAGGAGCTGGCGCAGGCCTCGGCCATCACCAGGACCGTCTCGGCGCTGCTCGGGTCGCGCCTGGACGCCTCCGGGCAGCGGCTCAGCCTGATCGACGACCAGGGCCAGATCCTCGACTACGAGGAGGCTGCGGCACTGGTCGCCCTGCTCACCCTGCGGGCCCGGGGCAACGGCGTCATCTCGGCGCCGGTGTCCAGCTCGCGCCGCCTGGAGCGCGCCATCGCTCTCGGGGGTGGCCAGCTGATCCTGACCCGTGCCGACGAGGCCTCCATCGTCCGCTCGGCGGTGCGCACCCGCGCGCTGCTGGCGCTCGACGAGACGGGCGGCTTCGTCTGGCCCACGCACCTCGCCGCCTACGACGCCATGTACACGCTGCTGGCGGTGGTCGAGATGCTGGTGCGCACCGGCAGCTCGCTCTCGGAGCTCCGTCGCGAGCTGCCGCCCAGCTGGCATTTGGAGCGCTCCGTCGACTGCCCCTGGGAGGTGAAGGGTGAGGTGATGCGACGCATGGTGGAGCGCCACCGGGGCGAGCGCATCGACCTCACCGACGGGCTCAAGGTCGGCACCGACGAGGGCTGGGTCCTGATCCTCCCCGACCCCGACCGGCCCAGCTACCGGGTGATCGCGTCACTCGACGAGGAGGCCGAGGCCCACCGCCGGATCGAGCTGGCGGTCGAGGAGCTGGAGCAGATGGTGGTGGAGAGCAGGGGCTCGGCGCGGAGCGTCCCCGCGGAGCTGGTGCCGGGTGGCGGCTGACGGCCGGACCCCGGCGGCGGCGGCGATATACTCCCGATCTGCCGCGCGGGAGTAGCTCAGCTGGCAGAGCGTCTGCTTCCCAAGCAGAAGGTCGCGGGTTCGAGACCCGTCTCCCGCTCCGTCGGCGGCAGACGGTCGGCGGTGGGCCGTGGCCACGGCGCCCCGCCTGCAGGCGTTGCTCGTTTCCTCGATGAGCTCCGTTCCTTCGATCGGAGGACGCCCGGGATGGTCGAGGCGTCGCTCACGCCGAGCTCGCTGGTGGCGTGGACGCCGGCCACGTTCCACCTCCCCGCCGCCGAACCATGACTGCGCGACAGCCGCTCGCGACGACACCATGAGTCACGGAGACCCCCGCGGACCATCGGCAGTGTGCAGGCACCGAGTGCCTCGCCACGTTACGGCCCGAATCACCGACGGTGGTGCGGGGCTCGCACTAGGAGGGACGCCGTGAAGCTGCTTCTGACTTCCGGGGGCATCACCAACCCCAGTCTCCACCAGGCCCTGGTCGACCTCCTCGGCAAACCGGTCGACGAGGCCAGCGCGCTTTGCGTTCCTACTGCCGCGTACGCCTTCCCTGAGGGCGCTGCCATCGCCTGGCGGGTCATCAGTGGGTCGGCGAAGACGCCCCTGTGCGGATTGGGGTGGAAGTCTCTGGGCGTTCTGGAGCTCACCGCGCTGCCGAGCATCGACGAGCAGAACTGGCTTCCCGCAGTCGAGAGCGCTGACGCTCTGCTGGTCGGAGGCGGCGATGTGCTCTATCTGTGCGACTGGATGCGACGGTCAGGGCTGGCAGACCGGTTGCCCTCGTTGCTGGAAAGGACGGTCTATGTGGGAGTCAGCTCCGGGAGCATGGTGTTGACGCCCACGCCTCGGAAGGTGTTTACGACCTACTTCCTCACCTATGGCGGACTGCACCCGCACGCTGATGACGGCAGGGTGCTGGGGTTGGTCGACTTCTCCTTGCTGGTGCACATGGACGGCGCCAACCCGGAGAACTCCCCGGCCAACCTGGAAAGCGTGGCCGCCACGATCTCGCTTCCGACCTACGCGATCGACGACGAGACTGCCATCAAGGTCGCTGGCGACTCAGTCGAGGTGGTGTCCGAGGGTCGCTGGAAGCTGTTCACACCCTAGGGAGATGGAGCCGGGCCGGAGCCGGGAGTAGCTGGGATCTCCCGGCCCTGCTTCACGGCGAGCTCAGCGCCTGACGCGGTAGCGGAGGCAGACGACCCTTGAGCTGAGGGTCCGGGCTTCGACGAGTTCGAGATCCACCTGGCGCTGACCTCGGGGGAAGAATGG
>JASHRA010000191.1 GCA_030038765.1 Candidatus Dormiibacterota bacterium
TGGCCACGCTCCAGGAGCGCCTCGCCCAGCTCCAGGGCCTGGGCGGTGTGGGCCAGGCGGCCGCTGGGGCGCTCGGCCCGCGCCATGCCCCAGAGCAGGCGCCGGCCCCGCCGCTCCAGCTCCTCCGCTCCCATCTGCGGCTGCCTCATGGCCGCAGTATTGCCGCTCCCGCGCCCGGGGGCGGGAATAGACTGAGCGTCCGATGAGTTCCCGACCGATTCGGATCCTCACCGCCAAGGTGGGCCTGGACGGCCACGACCGGGGCATCAAGGTGATCTCCCGGGCGCTCCGCGACGCCGGCATCGAGGTGATCTACACCGGCCTCCACCAGACCCCGGCCCACGTGGTCGAGGCGGCCATCCAGGAGGACGTCGACGGGATCGGGATCTCGCTCCTCTCCGGGGCCCACATGACCCTCTTCCCCGAGGTGCTGCGGCTGCTGCGGGAGCGTGGCGCCGAGGACATCGTGGTCTTCGGGGGCGGCATCGTCCCGCCCCAGGACGCCGCCGAGCTGAAGCGGCTGGGCGTCGACGAGGTCTTCACCCCGGGCACCAGCATCGCCGACATCGTCGCCTACGTGGAGCGCCGCTTCGGCCGGGAGCGGGTCGGGTCGGGGGCCGACTGAGAGCGCCATCTGCTACCATCCGAGCGCTCCGGGGCCGCCGTGGCGGCCCGCTGAGGGTGGCTCGCCATGGGGTGGAGGCCGATGGATTTCGCACTAGAGGTGGCTCCGCGCTCGACGCTCGGGCGCCACGTGACCGGCCTGCGCCACCACGGCCTGGTGCCGGGCGTCATCTACGGCCACGACGTCGACCCCCTCACCGTCGAGGTGGAGGGGCGGGAGCTGGGCCGGGTCTACCACCGGGCGGGGCGCAGCCACCTGATCCAGCTCAAGGTGACGGGCGAGCGCCGCTCCCGCTCGGTCCTGATCAAGGAGCTCCAGTCCAACCCCCGCAACGCCGCCCTGGTCCACGTCGACTTCTTCCAGGTAAACCTCAGGGAGAAGCTCACCGTCTCCGTCCCGGTGGTGCTGGTGGGGGAGGCGCCGGCGGTCCGCCTGGGCGTGGGCGAGCTGCTCCACCTGCAGCACTCGCTCGAGATCAGCTGCCTGCCCGACGCCATCCCGGGCGAGATCGACATCGACATCTCCGAGCTGGCCGAGATCGACGACGCGGTGCGCGTCTCCGCCGTCCAGCTGCCCGAGGGCGTGGAGCTGGCCGGGAGCGTGGACCCGGAGGACGTGCTGGCCAAGATCGCCGCCCCCAGGATCCAGGAGGCGGTGGAGGAGGCCGCGGCCGAGGCTGAGGAGGCCCCGGCCGCGGGCGAGGGTGCTCCGGCGGCGGCCGAGGCCGAGGAGCAGCCGGGGGAGGCCCCGGCCGAGGAGTCCTAGCCCTCCCCTGGCCCCTCCCGGCGGCGCTGGGCCCGCTCCAGGCGCCGGGCCAGCTCCGGCTCCTCTCCGAACTCCGATGGTTGGTAGTAGCGCTGACCCTCCAGCTCCGCCGGCAGGTGTCGGTGGGAGACGAGCGCGTCCGGCTGGTCGTGGGCGTACTGGTAACCGGAGCCGAAGCCGCGCCGCCGGTCGAGGGCCGTGACCGCGTTGCGCAGGTGGAGCGGCACCGGCAGGTGGAGGTGACGGCGGACGTCCTCCCCGGCCGCGCCCAGGGCCCGCACCACGCTGTTGCTCTTGGGCGCCAGGGCGAGGAAGAGGGCGGCCTCGGTGAGGGGGATCTGGCACTCGGGCATGCCCACCGCACGCACCGCGCCGTGGGCGGCCACGGCCAGCTCCAGGGCCGCGGGCTGGGCCAGGCCCACATCCTCGGCGGCCAGGATGACCATGCGGCGGGCCGGGACCAGGGGGTCCTCGCCCGCCTCCAGGAGCCGGGCCAGCCAGTACACGGCGGCGTCCGGGTCGCTGCCCCGCATCGACTTGATGAAGGCGGAGAGGAGCTGGTAGTGGAGGTCCCCGGCGCGGTCGTGGCGGAGCACCGGGCTGCTCAGCACCCGCTCCAGCCGGGCGCGGTCCAGCAGGCCGCCGTCGGCGACCCCTGAGGCGGCCTGCTCCAGGGCGTTGAGCATGGTCCGACCGTCGCCGCCGGAGCGGGCCAGGAGCAGCTCCCGCGCCTCGGGCTCGAGGCTGAGCCGGCGCCGCCCCAGGCCCCGCTCGGGATCCTCCAGGGCCAGGTCCAGCAGGGGCCCCAGCTGCTCCCCGCCGAGGGGCTCCAGCTCGAAGACCTGGAGCCGGGAGAGCAGCGCCCCCGAGAGCTGGAAGGAGGGGTTCTCGGTGGTGGCCCCGACGAGCGTGATGAGGCCGCTCTCGAGGTGGGGGAGGAGGGCGTCCTGCTGGGTCCGGCTGAAGTGGTGGATCTCGTCCAGGAAGAGCACCGTCTGCTGCCCCAGGCGCTGGCGCTGGCGGGCCTCGGCGACGGTGGCGCGGATCTCGGCCACGCCCGCGCTCACCGCCGAGAGCGCGACCAGGTGGGCGGCGCGGGAGCGGGCCAGGAGCTGGGCGATGCTGGTCTTGCCGCTGCCGGGCGGCCCACCAGGACCAGCGAGGGCAGGGGGCCGCCGGCGAGGGCGGGACGGAGCGCGCCCTCGGGCCCGACCAGTGCCTCCTGGCCCAGCACCTCCTCCAGCGTGCGCGGGCGCAGCCGCGCCGCCAGCGGCTCGGGCAGCCGTCCGGGTCCCGGACCGGGCTCCGGAGCCCTCTCCGCGCCGAGCGGGAGCTGCGCGTCCACGGGGCCATCTTGACGCTTCAGCGGGGCCTCACCGGGTGCCGAGGGCCCGGGCCGGGGCGGGGCGCGGGTTGAGATAGACTGGCCCGGTCCGGCGATGGGACCCGCCGCGGCCGCGGAAGCCAAAACTGCTCTGGGTGCCCGAGCTGACGGCCCCTGACCACCAGCCGGTACCGGAGGTCGGGAACTGAACCCAGCGAGACGCGCGCCCGGGGCGGGCGGGCCGGTTCGCCGAGGGCCCCGCCGGACAGCGGGAGCGTCCTGAGCTTGGCGTTCCACAGCATCCTCCACGAGGGAGCGGAGGAGCCCGAGCTGGCCCCCGCCAGCGAGGAGAGGACCCTCACCGACCTCAACCTGGACCAGGTCTTCGAGGCCCTCACCAAGGGCCGTGAGGAGTACCGCCTGCGGCCCCTGCTGGAGCAGCAGCTGGCCAGCCTGGCCGCGATCGGGTACCGGCACCGCGTCTTCCGCGACCTGGAGCGCCCCTCGACCCTGGAGCGGGTGCGCGCCTTCGCCCAGGGCATGCGCCAGGTGCGGGCGCGGCTCACCACCGCCGGCAAGCTCCGCTACAAGTACCAGAAGGAGAGCTGGTTCCTGGACGCGGCCCAGCTCTACTGCGAGACCGCCCGGGGCCTGGCCCGTGACCTGGAGGGCGAGCCGGTCACGTCCGAGGGCCTGGGCGGGCTCCGCGACTACCTGCGCCAGTACGTCGGCTCCAGCCGCTTCTCCGCCCTCGCCGAGGACGTGGAGCGGGTCCGGGCCGACCTCTCCGGCATCACCTACAGCGTCCACCTCCGGGGGCGGCGGATCACGGTGCGCCGCTACGAGGGGGAGCCGGACTACAGCGCCGAGGTGGAGCAGACCTTCGAGCGCTTCAAGCAGCACCAGGTCAAGGACTACCTGGTCCCCTTCAACGACTTCCCCGACATGAACCACGTCGAGGCCGGCATCCTGGACCAGGTGGCGCGGCTCTTCGAGCCCGAGTTCCAGGCCCTCGAACAGTTCTGCGCCCAGCACCGCTCCTTCGTCGACCACCTGGTGGAGCGCTTCGACCGCGAGATCCAGTTCTACCTCGCCTTCCTCGACCACGCGGAGCCGCTGCGCGCCGCCGGGCTCAGCTTCTGCTACCCCGAGGTCTCGGCCGAGGAGAAGCGGCTGCTGGCCCGGGACACGTTCGACCTGGCCCTGGCCGCCAAGCTGGTGGCCCAGGGCCGGGAGGTGGTGCTCAACGACCTGGAGCTGCGGGACGGGGAGCGGATCCTGCTCGTCACCGGGCCCAACCAGGGGGGCAAGACGACCACCTCGCGCACCTTCGGCCAGCTCCACTACCTGGCCCGGCTGGGCTACCCCCTGCCCGGCCGGGAGGCGAGGATCTTCCTCTTCGACCGCCTGCTCACCCACTTCGGCCGCGAGGAGACGCTCGCCGACCTCACCGGCAAGCTGGAGGAGGAGCTGGTGCGGATCCGGGACATCCTGGAGCTGGCCACGCCGCGCAGCGTCGTCGTCCTCAACGAGATCTTCACCTCGGCGACGCTCAAGGACTCCATCTTCCTCGGCCGGGAGCTGATGACCCGCCTGCTCCAGCTCGACCTGCTCTGCGTCTGGGTCACCTTCGTCGAGGAGCTGGCCACCTTCGCCCCCTCGGTGGTGAGCATGACCAGCACGGTGGTGCCGGAGAACCCGGCCGAGCGCACCTTCAGGGTGGTGCGGCGTCCCGCCGACGGGCTGGCCTACGCCGTCGCCATCGCCGAGCGCCACGGGCTCACCTACGAGCGGCTGCGCCAGAGGATCGGGGCGTGAAGGCGCACCTCATGTTCCCCGACCGGGACCTCGACCTGGAGGCGCCCGGGCCCGCCAACGAGGAGGACCTCACCCAGGACCTGGGCCTGGAGCGGCTCTTCCAGGCCATGGCGGAGGGGGACAAGTTCCTCTTCGAGGTGGCCCGCGTGACCCTGCTCCAGAGCCTCGCCGACCCCTCGGTCATCTCCTACCGCCAGGACGTGCTGGACGACGCCCGCCGCCAGCCCGAGGTCGTGCGCGAGCTCTACCGCATCGCCAGCGAGGCCATCGAGGGGGAGAAGCGCGTCTACGGCTGGCTCATCGGCAAGTACCCGATGGGCATCGTGCACCGCTCCATCGAGGTCATGCAGCTCTTCCTGGTGCACCTGCGACAGCTCCGCCAGCTGGCCCAGGAGCGTGAGGGGCAGGTCAGCTCCGCGGGCCTGCGCGAACTCTTCCGCATGCTCCAGGACCAGCTCCCCGACGACTACTTCGAGCTCATCGAGGACCACCTGAAGCGGCTGCGCTTCCGGGACGGGATCTGGATCAGCGCCCGCCTCAGCCAGGGCAACAAGGGCGCCGACTACGTCCTGCGCAGCCCCGCCAGCACCAAGCGCAGCCTGCGCGAGCGCATCGGCCTCGGGGACCAGGGCGGCTACAGCTTCGAGATCGCGGACCGGGACGAGGCCGGGGCGAGGGCGCTCTCCGAGCTCAACGACCGCGGCGTCAACCTGGTCGCCAACGCCATGGCCCAGTCCTCCGACCACATCCTCAGCTTCTTCACCCTGCTCCGCGCCGAGCTCGGCTTCTACGTCGGCTGCCTCAACCTGGAGGCCCACCTGGCCGCCAAGGGGGAGCCCGTCTGCCGCCCCGAGGCGAGGCCCGCCGGCGAGTGCCAGCTCCGCTTCCGCGGCCTCTACGACGTCGGCCTCAGCCTGGCTGGCGAGGAGCGCCTGGTGGGCAACGACGCCGACGCCGACGGCCGTTCCCTGGTCATGATCACGGGCGCCAACTCGGGCGGGAAGTCGACCTTCCTGCGCAGCGTCGGCATCGCCCAGCTGATGCTCCAGTGCGGCATGTTCGTGGGCGCCGAGGCCTTCCGCGCCGACGTCCGGGAGGGCATCTTCACCCACTTCATCCGGGAGGAGGACCCGGGCATGAGCAGCGGGCGGCTGGATGAGGAGCTGACCCGCATGGCGGTGATCGCTGACAGCGTCGGTCCCCGCTCCCTGGTCCTCTTCAACGAGTCCTTCTCCGCCACCAACGAGCTGGAGGGCTCGGAGATTGCGCGCCAGATCGTGCGCGCGCTCACCGAGGCGGGCATCAAGGTGGTCTTCGTCACCCACCTCTACGACCTGGCGCAGGGCTTCTACCAGCAGGACGGCGAGAGCCGTCTCTTCCTCCGCGCCCAGCGCGCCGAGGACGGCCACCGCACCTTCAAGTTGGTGGAGAGCGAGCCGCTGCCCACCAGCTACGGCGAGGACCTCTACCGCCGCAGCGGCGGCTGGCGCTCGGGGCCCGGGGAGGAGGCGCTGGCCACGGCCCCCGGCGAGTCCCGCCCCGCGGCGGGGGAGAGGCCCGGGGAGGACAGCTGAGCCTCCCGGGATCCCCTGGGGGCCTTGGTCCACGGCCGGGGGGTGGCAGCGGAGCCCGGGGCGGCGCCGCCGGTGCCCGGACGCGTGG
>JASHRA010000192.1 GCA_030038765.1 Candidatus Dormiibacterota bacterium
GGCCACGCGCTCCCCGGGCAACCCCACGAAATTGCAAAGACCCGAGCCCGCCCTCTGGTTACGGTTCGGGGCCGTAACCTTGCGGCGTGCTCTAGGACTCTGCTCGCGTCGGGGTCGTCGCCGCAGTCGGCTCAGTTGGTGGCGCCCCGGTCGGGGAGACCGCGAGGGAGGAAGCAGTGTCGGCCAGTCCCAGCTACCCCTCGGCTAAGGCGGTGGAAGTCAGCGACAGCGAGGTCGCCTGCGCCGTCTGCGGCCACCGCCAGAGCGGCGCCGAGGCCGAATCGAGCCTGCAGGTCTGCCCCGCCTGCGGCGCCCACCGCCGCATCAGCGCCCACGAGCGGGTGCGGCAGCTGGTGGATCCAGGGACCTTCGAGGAGTGGGACCGGGGGCTGGAGGGCGAGGACCGGCTCCACTTCTTCGACACCCGCGCCTACCCGGAGCGGCTGGAGGAGGCGCGCAGCCGCGAGCGGCTGCCGGACGCGATCCTCACCGGCGCCGCCCGCATCGGGGGCTTCCCCGTGGGGCTGGCCGCCTTCGACTTCGGCTTCCTGGGCGGCAGTCTCTCCACCGCCGTGGGGGAGCGGCTGGCCCGGGCCATCGAGCGCAGCGCCGACACCGGCGTCCCCTTCGTCTGCGTCACCGCCTCGGGCGGGGCCCGGATGCAGGAGGGTGTCTTCTCCCTGATGCAGATGGCCAAGAGCGTGGCCGCGCTGCACCGCCTGGCCGAGGTGCACCTGCCCTTCATCTCGATCCTGGCCGACCCCACCATGGGCGGCAGCATCGCCAGCTTCGCCGCCCTGGGCGACGTGATCCTGGCCGAGCCCAAGGCCATGATCGGCTTCACCGGGGCCCGGGTGATCACCCAGGCCACCTACGAGCAGCTGCCGGCCGGCTTCCAGACCAGCGAGTTCCACCACGCCCGGGGCCTCATCGACCACGTCGTCGACCGCCGGCAGCTGAGAGAGGTCCTGACCGAGCTGCTGGCGGTGCTGGACACGGCTCCGGGAGACGGCCACGGGGCGGCGGCGTGAGCCTGCCCGCGCCCGAGGAAGCCAGCTCCGACGCCCAGTCCGCCGCCTGGGCCCGCGTCGAGGTATCCCGGCACCCCCACCGGCCCTACTCGCTGGACCTGATCGAGCGCTGCCTGGACCAGTTCATCGAGCTCCACGGCGACCGCCAGGGCGGTGACGACGCCGCCCTCGTGATCGGGCTGGCCCGCCTCGGGCAGATGCGCCTGGCGGTGGTCGCCAACCAGAAGGGGCGCACCCTGGAGGAGCGGGGCCGCCGCAACTTCGGCATGGCCCACCCCGAGGGCTACCGCAAGGCCCAGCGCCTCTTCGCCCTGGCCGGGCGCCTGCAGCTGCCGGTGCTGAGCTTCATCGACACCCCCGGCGCCTACCCCGGCGTGGCCGCCGAGGAGCGGGGCCAGGCCTGGGCAATCGCCCAGACCCTGGAGGCGCAGCTGGCGCTGCCCACACCCTACCTCGCCGTCGTGATCGGGGAGGGGGGCAGCGGCGGGGCCCTGGCCACGCTCCTCGCCGACTCCGTCCTGGTGCTGGAGAACGCCTTCCTCTCGGTGGCCTCGCCCGAGGCGGCGGCCGCCATCCTCTTCCGCGACGCCGGCCGCAAGCAGACGGCCGCCGCCGCCCTGCGCCTCGAGCCCCGCAACCTGGTCGACTGGGGAATCGCGGACGAGATCGTCCCCGAACCCCCGGGCGGGGCCCACACCGACTGGGACGAGACCGCCGCCCTGCTCCGGCCCCGGATCGAGGCCCGCATGGGCCAGCTGGTGGCGGCCGGCGTCGACCCGGCCCGGCGGCGCCAGCGCTACCGGAGGCTGGACGGGCTCTTCTCGGCCTAGTCGGGGTCGTGGGGCCAGGGCCGCCGGCGCTGGCCCTACGCCCGCTCCCCGGCGGCGGTCCCGAGCTGGCGCCAGAGCCCTTCCACGTCCCCAGGCTGCGTCCGGATGCCGCCGATCGAGGCCCGGAGCGCGAAGCGGCCGCCGAGCACGGCGTGGGAGATGAAGCTGCCGCCCTCCTGGTTCACGGCGGCCATGAGCTGCCGGTTGTGGCGCTCCAGCTCGGCCTCGTCGTCCATCCCCTGTGGGTGGTGACGGAAGCAGACGGTCGCCATCGGCACCGGCGCCAGCAGCTCCCAGCCGGGCGTGCGCCCCAGCTCGCGCTCCAGCCACCGCGCCATGCCGACATGGGCCCGGACGCGCTCGGCCAGCCCCTCGCCGCCATAGCTGCGCAGCACCAGCCAGAGCTTGAGGGCGCGCATCCGGCGGCCGAGCGAGACCCCGAAGTCCATCAGGTTGCGCGCCCCCAGCCCCGTCTCCCGCTCCCGCTCCGGGGTGCTGAGGTACTCCGGGACCAGCGAGAAGGCCCGGCGCAGCAGGTCGGGGCGGGCCACGTAGAGCACCGAGCAGTCGAGCGGGGTGAAGAGCCACTTGTGGGGGTTGAACACCAGGGAGTCGGCCAGCCCGGCTCCCTCGAGCACGCCGCGGTATTCGGGCACCACCGCCATGGCACCGCCGTGGGCCGCGTCCACGTGGAGCCAGAGGCGTCGCTCGCGGCAGATGGCGGCCACCTCCGGGAGCGGGTCGATGCTGGTGCTGGCGGTAGTCCCCACGGTGGCGACCACGGCCATCGGCGTGAGCCCGGCGGCGAGGTCCTGGTCCAGGGCCTGCCGGAGCGCCGCCGGGTCCAGACGGTAGTCCCGGTCCGAGGGGAGGGAGCGGTAGCCACGCCGGCCCAGGCCCAGCGTCACCGCCGCCTTCTCCACCGAGGAGTGAGCCTGGTCCGAGGCGTAGACGCGCAGCCCGGCGAGCTCGGCGCGCCCGGCCAGGCCCAGCTCCCGCACGTCGAGGCCGAGCGCCTCCCGGGCCGCCGCCAGCGCCACCAGCGTCGAGCTCGAGGCGGTGTCGTTGATGTGCCCGTCCCAGTCGGGGGGCAGGCCCAGCAGCTGGGCCAGCCAGCGGCAGACGACCAGCTCCAGCTCGGTGGCGGCGGGGGAGGTGCGCCAGAGCATGGCGTTGACGTTGAGCCCGGCGGTGAGGAACTCGCCCAGCGCCCCCGCCGCCGAGCCCGAGCTGGTGAAGTAGGCGAAGAAGCCGGGGTGGCCCCAATGGGTGATGCCCGGCAGGACCAGGCGGTCGAGGTCGGAGAGGATCTCCCCCAGCGCCTCCCCCCGGGCCGGGGCCGAGGCGGGCAGGGCGGCCACCAGCTCGCCGGGCCGGGCCCGGGAGAGCACCGGCCGCTGGCGCAGCCCGGCCTGGTAGTCGGCGATCCAGTCCACCACCAGGTGGGCCTGGCGCCGGAACTCCTCGGGCGAGAGGTCCCCCGGGCTCCGGCTCGGTCCCGTCAGTCCCTCAGGCACGGACCGGTGACCGGGCCTCGTCGAAGCGGGCGACGACCTCCGCCGCGTGTCCCTCGGCGCCCAGGGGGATGAGGTGCAGCCGCAGCCCCGGGCGCTGGCCGATCTCGGCCGCCAGCTCGGCCGCCACTCCCACCCCGTCACCGTCGCGGATCCGGCGCGCCAGCCCCTCGGGAACGGGGCAGTCGGGGATCGCCCGCAGCACGAAGTCCAGGTTCCGGGCGGAGCGCAGGATGCCGACGCTGGCGAAGACGGCCGTCTCGGGGGGCAGGACCTGGGCCAGGTCGCGGAGGAAGCCG
>JASHRA010000193.1 GCA_030038765.1 Candidatus Dormiibacterota bacterium
CCGGTCAGGCCGGCCTCGGAGGGCTTCAGCGCGAGCTGCCCGGACTCCTGGGCCGACGGGGTGGTGGCGCGGCTGGCCCTGGCGGCCCTGGTGGGCACGGCGGGCCGGGCCGAGGCGTTGGAGCGGGCCCGTCGGGAGCTGCCCACCAGATCGCGGAGCGAGTTGCTGGGCGAGCTCCTGGTGGCCGACGACAGCCGGGCCGGCGAGCTGGCCGAGTGGGCGCGGCACCTGGAGCTGCCCGTCCACGGCTGGAACTCGGTGGTCCGGATCGAGCTCGACAACCAGGCCCAGTTGGCTCCCGGCGAGGTGGCGCGGGTGGAGCTGCTGGCGCGCGCCGGCGAGATCGCTCAGCGCCAGGCCTCGGCGGGCGGGGAGCGCTGGTACCTGGCTCGAGCCACGGGCGTGGTCCTGCTCGTCCGCATGTCGCGCTCGGATCCCGGGCCGCGAGCCGGACGGGCCGACCTGGAGCGGGTCCGCGGGGTGCTGGCCGAGCTCGCCGCCCGTCTCCCCGGAGCCCGGCTCCGAGCCGGGCTGGGGTCGGCGCACCAGGGCCTGGCGGGGCTGCGTGCCTCCGCCCTCGAGGCGCGGGCTGCGGTTCGGGCCCTGGGCCGGTCCTCCCGGGAGGGCCCGCGCGCGCTCGCCTTCGACGCCGTCGGGGTGCGCCGCATGCTCCTCGAGTGGTACGCGTCGGAGACGGCCCAGGAGGCGGTGCGGGTGGAGCTGGGCCCGCTGGAGCGGCTCGGGCCGGCGCGGGCGGAGGTGGCCATCCGCACCTTGCGCACCTACCTCGACGAGCAGGGGTCGGTGGTGCGCACGGCGGCCGCGCTCCACCTCCACCGCAACGCCGTCGCCTACCGGCTGCAGAAGATCTTCGACCTCCTCCAGCTCGATCCCCAGGACTCGGACCAGCGCCTGGCCCTGCAGCTCGCCTGCCGGGCCCGGCTGCTCTGGTAGCCGGGCCGGCATATGATCCGGCTCTCGGAGGGGGAGCCCGTTCCCCTGGAAGACCGGGGGCTCGGCGTCCGGCGGTGGGCGGGCGGACCCACAGGGAGGAGTGCTGCGTGGCCCAGACCTCGCCCCGGATCGCGGTCGTGGGCCTCGGCAGCGTCGGCAGCATGGTCCTCTGGCGCCTCGCCGCCCGCGGCGCCGACGTGGTCGGCTACGAGCAGTTCGGCCTGGGACACGACCGCGGTGCCCACGGCGGTGAGTCGCGGATCTTTCGGACCGCCTACTTCGAGGACCCTGAGTACGTGCCCCTGCTCCGGCTCTCGCACCGGCTCTGGCGCGAGCTGGAGTCGGAGGCCGGAGCCTCGCTGCTGTTCCTCACCGGCCTGCTCATGCTGGGAGAGCCCGGCTCCCTCGGCAACGTCCACGCCTCGGTGGAGCGCTACGGGGTCGACGCGGTCACGGTGCCGGCGCCGGTGGCCCGCTCCCGCTGGCCCCAGCACCCCATCCGGGACGACGACGAGGTGGTCCTCGACCGCGAGGCCGGTTACCTGCGGCCCGAGGCGGCGGTGCTGCAGGCGGCCCTGCGGGCCCGGGCCCTGGGTGCCGAGCTCCGCACCCACACCCGGGTGCAGGGCGTGGAGGCGGGGCGGAGCGGCGTCCTGGTGCGCACCGGGGAGGGCCGGGACGCATTCGACGCCGCCGTGGTGGCGGCCGGTCCCTGGAGCTCCCCGCTGTTGCCCGCGCTGGCGCCCCGGATCCGGGTGCGGCGACCGGTCTCGGCCTGGTTCCCCGCCCGCAACCCCGAGTTCTTTCGCCCCGACCGCTTCCCCCCCTTCATCCGCACCACGCCCCGGGAGTGTTACGGCCTCGCGGCGCTCGACGGCAGCGGCCTGAAGCTGGGCCTCTCCTCGGCCGACAACGCCGATGTCGCCGACCCCGAGCGCCTGGAGCGGACCGTCCCCATGGAGGAGGTGGCCCGCTTCTGCGCCTTGGTGCAGGAGCTCCTCCCCGGCCTCCACCCAGAGCCGAGTCGGGTCTCCGCCTACATGGAGGGCTATTCCCCGGACGGCCACGGCCTGGTCGGTGCGCTGCCGGGAGCCGAGCGGCTGACCGTGGTCGCCGCGCTCTCGGGCCACGGCTTCAAGATGGCTCCCGGCCTAGCCCAGGTGGCGGCGGACTTTGCTCTCGACGGGGGCAGCCCTCACGCCCTGGCGCTGCTGGAGCCGGGGCGGTTCGCGGCTGCTCCGGGCTGAGCTGGGAAGTGCCAGCTGCCGGAGGGGCACCGGTACACTAGCGCAGAGTTGCTGGTGACCACGACCGAGAACATCCCCGGGACCAGGGTGGTCAAGACCCTGGGACAGGTCTTCGGGCTGACTGTGCGGTCCCGCAGCATCGGCGGCAACATCGCCGCCGGACTGAAGAGCCTGGCCGGGGGAGAGATCGGCTCCTACGTCAAGCTCAACGAGGACGCCCGCCGCCAGGCGCTGGACCGGCTGGTCCAGAACGCGACCGCCATGGGCGCCAACGCGGTCACGATGATGCGCTTCGACTCCACCGAGATGGGCAAGTCGATGAGCGAGATCGTCGCTTACGGCACGGCCCAGGTGGTGGAGTGGCTCGACCCCGCGGCCCAGCCCTGAGCCCCTTCGGGAGGGAGTCGCGTGGGCGTGGTGTTGCTGGTGATCGCGGCCGTGGTGGTGGCAGGGGTGGTCATCGCCATCCTCGGCTGGGACCGCTACAGGAGTGGGCCGCGCGCGGCCCACTCCGACGAGGTGACGCCGACCGACGAGGTCTTCGTCGACCCGGCGACGGGCCGCCGGATGCGGGTCTGGTTCAACTCCAAGACCGGGGAACGCGAGTACCGGCCGGAGTGATGCGCGGGCCCGGGGACGGGCCGACGGGTCTGGCCTGCGCTGGGGAGATGTCGGCCTGGCCATGGTTGGCCGTGTAGTGGGAGGCGGTCATGGGGCTCGTGATCTGCGACATCTCCGTGTCGCTCGACGGCTACGTCGTCGGCCCGAATGACAGCCGCGAGCACCCGTGGGGCGACGGCACCGACCTGCACGCGTGGATGTTCGCCGCAGCGACCGACGACGACCGTGCCATCCTGCAGGAGTTCATCGCTGGTATCGGCGCGATCGTGATGGGTCGGACCTCGTTCGAGAAGAACGAGGGCGACGGGGGCTGGGGAGGTGCCGGACCGCTCGGCGCGATCCCGTGCTTCGTGGTCACCCACCACGAACCCGCCGCGTCGTACCCTTCGGTGTTCACTTTCGTCACGGATGGCGTGGCCAGCGCGATCCAACAGGCCAAGCACGCGGCGGGTGACAAGGTTGTCGGCCTGCACGGTGCGACCGTGATGCAGCAGGCGCTCCCGCTCGGCCTGGTCGACGAGATCCGCGTGCACGTGGCCCCGGTCCTGCTCGGTGGCGGCACTCGGCTCTTTGGCCGGCTTGACTCGGCAGTCCTCCTCGAACGGACCTCGGCCATCGTGACGCCTGCTGCGACGCACCTTGGATTTCGGGTCGTCCGCTAGGGCTGGCTGTCGCGTCGAGGACGTGGGTTCTGGTCCGCCGCGTCGGGTCGTGCCGGGGCAAGACTCGTCGGGGCCCTGCACGGGGCGGGAAGGGGGCGAGGCAGAGCGGAGGGTCGGTACGGTGGCCGGAGGGTCTGGCAGAGCGGCGACGGCGCCGCGACTCGAGCCGCGCGACTTGCAGATGCCCGCCGGAGGCGGCGACCGGCGGCGGAGGGTCCAAGTCCGGGAGCAGCTCGCGGCCAGGGCACGGCGCGCTGGGCCGCGAGCCCTGTCCCAGCGCGCAGCGCCGGCGGGATGTGGGGCTGGAGCGCTTCAGGCGCGGTCCCCATCCTCCAGCAGCCACTCTCTAAGGAGCCCGTTGGCGATCACCCAGGCGTCTTGGTCGCGCTCGATCAGCTCGGCCCGCTGGAGCGCTTGGCCAGCCTTGGCGGTGTTGGTGTGGCTGACGCCGAGGTCCCGCTGGACGTCGGTGGCGCTGAGGTGAGCCGTGGGCTGACGCGCGATCACCTTGAGCAGCCGCTGCTGGGTGAGGCCCAGGCCGCCGAAGATCTGCTCGAACTCCGGGGCGCGGTCCGCGGCCGCGGTGCGGACGGCCAGGCGGACGCTGGCCGCGTCCATCTCATGGCCGGCGCTGGCGAAGGCCCAGAAGGCGACCAGCTGCACGTCGTTGGGGATTCCCCGGGCCGCCCGGTAGATGGCCAGGGCGACCTCCGGGGACAGCGTCTTGCGCCCCGCGCGCGCCCGCTCCACCAGGTAGGCGGTGAAGTCCGGCTCCGGGATCTTCTCCAGGTAGAGCTTGTCCCCGACGTTGTAGAGGGCGCCGTGTTCGCGGTCGTTGGCCATCGCGTCCATCAGGTACCTCTTGCTGCCCGCGAACACGAAGCTGACCGTGGGGAGCTGGTCGACCAGGTCCTTGAGCAGGTCGGCGATCTGGGGGCTGATCTCGTAGGCCTTCTGGAACTCGTCCATGACCATCGACACCGGGTGCTTGCCCTCGCCGGCGTCGGCGAGGAGCCGGACCACGTCGGCGATGACGTCGTGCCAGTTGGTGTCCTGGGCGTAGGCGGAGAAGGAGAGCCCGGCCACCAGTCCCGAGGCGGGGTCGATCTGCAGCTGTGGGGCCAGGCGCAGGCTCCTGATCTGCTGCAGGACCGAGGTCGCCCGGCCCTTGAGCCACCCCAGGGGGCCCTCCAGGGTGGCCCTGAGCAGGGCCTCGGCAACGTCTCGCTCGTCGGTGCAGCGGATCAGGCTGGTGCTGCCGGTCCGGCCCCCGGCGGCGCGCACGCGCCTCACCGCCTGCCTGATGAGCGAGGTCTTCCCGTAGCGCCTCGGAGCGACCAGGATCAGGTTCTGGCCGTTCAGCATCAGGGTCCTCATCTTGACCAGTTCGCGCTGACGGTCCGTGAAGTGGAGGTCGTCCGCCGGTGAGCCGAAGTGGTAGGGGTTGTTCACTACCTCTGCATCCTCATAGTGTCCCTCCTGTCATAGGGCATCATATAGGATGGCATCTATATGGATGCAGCTGACTCGTGAGCCTCGACGAGGGGGGCGGTGCCGGCAGCCGGGCTCCGGTCCGGGGTCCGGGTCAGGCCCCTGCGGGCGCCCGGCTCCGGGCCGGCTGGGGGGCGGGCAGGAGCCGGCCCCGCAGCCGGAGCAGGGCGACCCGGACCAGGACCTGGGCCAGCGCCATCAGGACCAGGGCGGCCACCCAGGCCTCCGACCCGGTGATCTGGTTCTGGGCGGAGAAGCGGGCCACGGTGGGGCCGAAGCCGTGCTCGACGGCGATGGCGAAGGCCATCCGCCCGCCCATGCCCACCACCCAGAGCAGGGCGGCCAGCCAGCCGGCCCGGGCCAGCGCGTGGCCCTCCGCGTCACGGCGCATGTGGCTGGCCAGGGCGCAGCCGGCACCCAGCGCGACGCCCACGAGGACCAGCACTCCGTCGAGCCAGAGATCGTGCCCGCCGGTCGGGATGCCGCGCAGGTAGTAGGCGGCGGCGGCGACGACCACCGCGACCGGAAGGATCAGGTTGAAGAGGCTGAGCCGGCGCTCGGGGATCTGGCGCAGGACCAAGAGGATGAGGACGGCGCTGATGACGTAGTCGGTCGTGCTCATGCCCGGAGCTTGACGGATCCGTCGGTGACGGTGCAGCCTCAGGATGGGGCTAGGAGCTGGACCGCCCCACCGCGCGGTGGCTTGGCTCCGGAGCCGGCGGGAGCCGGTTACCATCGCCGCCTGCACCCAGCCGCTCGGAGACCCCCCCTGACCCTCCCGGTCCGCCCTCCCGTCGCGCCCATGCTGGCCAAGGCGGCGGCCCAGCTGCCCCTGGGCCCGGGGCTGGTCTACGAGCCCAAGTGGGACGGCTTCCGCTGCATCGTCTTCCGAGATGGTGACTGGCTGGAACTGGGCAGCCGCAACGAGCGGCCGCTGACCCGCTACTTCCCGGAGCTGCGCGAGCCACTGCTGCGGTCGCTGCCCGCGAGCTGCGTCGTCGACGGCGAGGTGGTCATCGCGGGGGCGCACGGACTCGACTTCGACGCCCTGCTCCAGCGCATCCACCCGGCCGCCTCGCGGATCGAGCGCCTCTCCCGGGAGACGCCGGCCTCGCTGGTCGCCTTCGACCTCCTGGCCCTGGGCGAGCGAGACCTGCGCGGCCTGCCCTTCCGGGAGCGCCGCCAGCTGCTGGAGCAGGAGCTCGGGGTGGGGGAGGCGCAGGTGCGGCTGACCCCGGCCACGCGCGAGCCGGAGCGGGCGCTCGACTGGTTCCAGCGCTTCGAGGGCGCCGGCCTGGACGGGGTGGTGGCCAAGGCCGAGGACCTGCCCTACCGGGAGGGACAGCGGGTGATGATCAAGGTCAAGCACGAGCGCAGCGCCGACTGCGTCGTGGGCGGCTTCCGCTGGCACGCCGACGGCCACGGGGTGGGCTCGCTCCTGCTCGGGCTCTACGACGCCGAGGGCCGCCTGCAGCACCTCGGCGTGACCGCGAGCTTCAGCGCTGCCCGCCGCCGCCAGCTGGTGGAGGAGCTGGCCCCCTACCGTCTCGAGGAGGGCTCTGTGGACCACCCCTGGCTGGACCCGGAGCAGTCCGGGGGGCGCCGGCCCGGAGGCGAGAGCCGCTGGACCCAGGGCCGGGACCTCAGCTACGTCGCCCTGCGCCCGGAGCTGGTCTGCGAGGTCGCCTACAACCAGCTCCAGGGCGATCGCTTCCGCCACGGCACCACGTTCATGCGCTGGCGCCCCGACCGCGATCCCCGCAGCTGCACCTACGACCAGCTGGAGGTGGTCGTGCCGGCCGAGTTGGCGGCCATCTTCGTCGAGGTTCGGCGGGAGGGTGGCGGAGAGCCGGATCCCGGCTGAGGCGACGGCCTCGGCCAGCCGGGGAACTGCCCTCGCCCTCGGCGCGGCACGCCGGCCGCGCATCGACCCGCGCACCAGAACCTCGGAGCCGCGCCCCCGAAGCCCGGATCGTCACCCGGGCGGCCCGGCGCCGGGCTGGCCGTCTCGTCGACTTCCCCGTCGCCGTCGTCCGCCGTTAGCTGGCCCTGGCCGCTGGCCCGCGAGACGGTCCTTCAGCGGCAGGCGACGAGACGAGCCGCACGTGCAGCCGCGGGAGCCAGCGGATCCAGCTCGCGCTCCCTAGCGGAGCTGACGGACCCTCCCGGCTGACCCCCAGCTAGCGTCAGCCGTCCACACCTCTGCGTCCAGGCGTTCACCGAGCGCAAGGCACAGCCGATCGGCGAGGGACAGGCCTTCGCCCCTGCGCCATCGGCGGGCTGCCCACTCTGCGTCGTCCTCGATGACCGGCTGAACCGCGAGGTCATAGCTGACCAGCAGGCCCCGCACCAGGTCCCAGTCCCGGCCGGCAGCACGGACCTTCTGGGCGACCTCTGACCAGTTGGCGGCGCCGCAGGCAGCGCCCTTCGCCAGGACCGCCTCGGCCTGGTCGCAGCCGTCCTCACCCTGGACGAATGCGAGGAGGATCGAAGCGTCGACGACGCTCACCCAGCGTCCTCCCTCTCGGCCGCCGAGCGCCGCTCAGCGAGGAGTTCGCCGACCAGGTCGAGGCCTGAGAGCTCCGCCCGCACCCGTTCAAGCAGCTGTCGCTGGGTCATCAGGACCACGCCTGACGGTGTCTCGAGCAGCAGCAGGGTCGAGCCTGCGACGAGGCCGGCTCGCTGACGCACCTCGGCGGGCACCACCAGTCGGCCCCTGTCTCCCACAACGACTTTGTGTGTACCACTCATGCCATCACAATACCATCACCTGTGAACGCGTGGGCGAGCGCGTACCAGCTCTGCTGCGGTCGGCGCGTCCCCGACCGGGTCCGACCCCGGGGTCGCGCAGGGGCGTGCGACCCAGGTGCCGGCGAGCAGGGCGAGGGGCTCCCGTCCGGAGCCGCCACCCTGGTCCCGGGTGCCCCATCTCTGGCCCTAAGCTTGCCCCGTTGACGGAGCTGCGGCCGATCGTGGAGGACCGTCGTGGGCCGGGCCGTTGATGGCTGAGGTAAGGGAAGCCAGCGGGGCGGCGGGAACGCCCGTCTCCGAGATGCAGCTCGGGATCTTCAGCGTCGGGGACGTCACGCCGGACCCCACCACGGGGAGGGCACCCACCGAGGGGGAGCGGATCCGGGCCATCGTCGAGATCGCGCTCAAGGCCGAGGAGGTGGGGCTCGACGTCTTCGCCCTCGGCGAGCACCACAACCCTCCCTTCATCCCCTCCTCGCCGACCACCCTCCTCGGCTACGTGGCGGCCCGGACGGAGCGGCTAGTCCTGTCCACCGCCACCACCCTCATCACGACAGACGACCCGGTCAAGATCGCCGAGGACTTCAGCATGCTGCAGCACCTCTCGGAGGGTCGCTGCGACCTCATGCTGGGGCGCGGCAACACCGGCCCCGTCTACCCCTGGTTCGGCCAGGACATCCGCCAGGCGGTGCCGCTCACGGTCGAGCACTACGCGCTGCTGCGCCGGCTCTGGCGCGAGGAGGTGGTGGACTGGAGCGGCAAGTTCCGCACCCCGCTCCAGGGCTTCACCCTGGCCCCCCGGCCGCTGCACGGGGTGCCGCCCTTCGTCTGGCACGGCTCCATCCGCACCCCGGAGATCGCCGAGCTGGCCGCCTACTACGGCGACGGATTCTTCGCCAACCACATCTTCTGGCCGCCGGAGCACACTCGACGGATGGTCGCCCTCTACCGCCAGCGCTTCGAGCACTACGGCCACGGCACGGCGCGGCATGCCATCGTGGGCCTGGGCGGCCAGGTCTTCATGCGCCACGACAGCCAGGAGGCGGTCCGGGAGTTCCGCCCCTACTTCGACAACGCGCCCGTCTACGGCCACGGGCCCTCCCTCGAGGACTTCAGCGCCCAGACCCCGCTCACCGTGGGATCGCCGCAGCAGGTGATCGAGCGCACGCTCTCCTTCCGCGACTACGTCGGCGACTACCAGCGCCAGCTCTTCCTCCTGGACCACGCGGGACTGCCCCTGCGCACCGTCCTGGAGCAGCTGGAGCTGCTCGGCGGGGAGGTGGTCCCGGTGCTGCGCCGTGAGTTCCGGAACGGGCGCCCTGCCGACGTCCCCGGCGCTCCCACCCACGAGAGGCTGCGGGCGGAGGCCGACGCGGCCGCGGCTGGAAGGAGCGAGGAGGCGCAGGCGTGACCCGGCTGGCGCTCGTGAGCGGGGGCCTGCGCGAGCCCTCCTCGACCCGGCTGCTGGCCGACCTCCTGGAGCAGGCGGTGCGCGCCGAGCTGACCCGGGCCGAGGTGGAGAGCTCCTCCTCGATGATCGAGCTGCGGCCCCTGGGGCACGCCATCTTCGACGCCATGCTGACCGGC
>JASHRA010000194.1 GCA_030038765.1 Candidatus Dormiibacterota bacterium
TCGCCGAGGCCGACCTCGGTGTACTGGTGGATGCGCTCCAGCTGGGTCCGGTTGATGACCGGCCCGACGTCGGTGTCGGGATCGAGACCGTCGCCCAGCCGCAGCCCCCTCACCCGCTCCAGGAGGCGCTCGGTGAAGCTCTCCAGGACCGGCTGCTCGACGATCAGGCGCGAGGTCGCGGTGCAGCGCTGCCCCGAGGTGCCGAAGGCGCCCCAGAGGGAGCCGTCGAGGGCCAGCTCCAGGTCGGCGTCGGCGCTGACGACGATGGCGTTCTTGCCCCCCATCTCGAGCGAGACGCGCTTGCCCAGGCGGCCGCAGCGGGACGCCACCTCCTGGCCCACGGCCACCGACCCGGTGAAGGAGATGGCCCGCACCAGGGGATGCTCGACCAGGGGAGCCCCGGCCTCCTCGCCGTAGCCGGTCACCACCTCCAGCACCCCCCGGGGGAGCCCCGCCTCCTCCAGTACGCGGGCCAGCCGGAGGGCCAGCAGGGGGGTGTCCTCGGCCGGCTTCAGGACCACCGCGTTGCCCGCCAGCAGGGCCGGCATCAGCTTCCAGCAGGGGATGGCGATGGGGAAGTTCCAGGGCGTGATGCAGCCGACCACCCCGATCGGCACCCGCTCGCTGAAGGCGCGCTTGCGGCGCAGCTCGCTGGGCACCACCTCGCCGATCGGGTTGCGCCCCTGCCCGGCCATGTACTTGGCCATGTCGATGCCCTCCTGGACATCGCCACGGGCCTCGGTCAGGACCTTGCCCATCTCCTCGGTCATGAGTCGGGCCAGCTCCTCCTTGTCCCGCTCCAGGATCTGGCCCGCCCGGGCCAGCACCTCGGCCCGGGCGGGCCAGGGCGTGTGGGCCCACTCCGGCTGGGCCGCCGCCGCCGCCCGGGCGGCGCGGTCCACGTCCTCGGCGTCGCCGCGGGCGAAGTGGCCCAGGACCCGCTCCAGGTGGGCCGGGTTGAGGGAGTCGAAGCTGCGCCGGGAGTGGGACTCGACCCACTCCCCGGCGATCAGGTGGCCAAAGCTCGGGGCCTCGGCCGGGGCCCCGGCGCTCACCCCCGGGGGCCGACGGCGCTGACCGCCGCCTCCAGGATCTCCAGCCCCTCGGAGAGCTCCTGGTCGCTGACCGTGAGCGGTGGCAGGAGCCGGATCACGTTGTCGTCGATGCCGCAGGAGAGGACCAGGAGTCCGTGCTCCAGGGCGTGGTGCTTGATCCCGGCGACCCGCTCCGCATCGGGCCTGCCCTCGCCGTCCATGAACTCCATCCCGATCATGGCGCCGCGGCCCCTCAGGTCCGCCGGCCCCAGCCCCTGGGAGCGCCAGCGCTCGACCTCGGTGCGCACCCGCTCCCCCAGCTCGCCGGCCCGGGCCAGCAGCCCCTCGCGCTCGATCACGTCGAGGGTGGCGGTGACGGCGGCGCAGGAGACGGGGTTGCCGCCGAACGTGCTCCCGTGGGCGCCCGCCTCCCAGCGGTCCATGACCCGGTGGCTGGAGACGATGGCGCCCACCGGCAGCCCGCTGCCCAGTGACTTGGCCAGGGTGACGATGTCCGGGACCACCTGCTCGTGCTCCGAGGCCAGCCAGCGCCCGGTCCGGCCCACCCCGGTCTGGACCTCGTCGCAGATGAGCAGGATGCCGTGCTGGTCGCAGATGCGGCGCAGGTTGCGCAGGAAGCCCTCGGGGGGGACGACGTAGCCGCCCTCGCCCTGGATCGGCTCGACCAGGATGGCGGCCACCTCGGAGGCGGGCAGCACTTGGGCGAAGAGACGCTCCAGCTCGGCCCCGGCGGCGATGGGGCAGGGCTGGTCCGGTGCGTGGTCGCAGAAGCGGAAGCAGTAGGGGTAGGGGGTGATCTGGATCCCCGGCAGCAGGGGGCCGTAGCCGAGCCGGTAGTGCGCCTTGCTGGTGGTGACGCTGACGGCGCCGAAGGTGCGGCCGTGGAAGGCGCCGCGGAAGGCGATGATGCCGGAGCGGCCGGTGAAGCGACGGGCCAGCTTGAGGGCCCCCTCCACCACCTCGGCCCCGGAGTTGGCGAAGAAGACCACCTCCAGGGGATCGGGGCAGATGGAGGCGACCCGCTCCGCGGCCTCGGTCATGGCCGCGTTCTGGGTCACGACGCTGGTGTGCCAGAGCCGGTCCACCTGGCGGTGCACGGCCTCGGCCACGGCCGGGTGGCGGTGGCCCAGGCTGGTGACGGCGATGCCGCAGGCGAAGTCCAGGTAGCGGCGGCCGTCCACGTCGGTGACGTAGGAGCCCTCGCCGGAGCTGATCACGAGGTCGGTGTAGCGGGACCAGACCTGCGCCACCGAGCGGCGGTCACGGCGGCGCCAGTCCGCGGAGAGGTCGGTGCCGGTCTCGCTGCCGGTTAGCTGGGGAGGGGAAACCTTGGTTGCCATCTCTGTCCTCCTCGGGCCGAGCCCGCTGGGGTTAGGCGGAAGTGGAGTCGGGGGAAGACCCGGGCCGGTCCCAGGGGACGGCCCACTCCGGCGCCGGCGGCGGCAGGCCGTCGGCGCTCCACCAGCGGCAGAGGGTGACGCTCTCCATCGGGTAGCACGGTACAGCCTTTGGCGTCCCCGGGCGCGGCCGGCTCAGACGGGCGCCGCCAGCGCCAGCATGACCCCGGCCAGGACCACGAAGGCGGCGAAGCCGCCCATGGGGGCACCCCGGCGCCGGCTCACGACCCCGGCCAGGCCGTACCAGCCCAGCAGCAGCGAGACCGGGAGCAGCGTGATCGGCACCGAGAGCAGCACCGAGGCGCCCGCGGCCGCCCCCAGCAGCAGCGAGACCAGGGCCGCCCGGCTCCAGGCGCTGCCCCAGCTGAGCCGGGTGAGGAAGACCAGCCGCCAGGTCGGGACCAGCACCGCCGCGGCCACCACCACGGCCCGCACCGGGGCGGAGACCGAGGGGCTCATGGCGAGGCCGAAGAGGGGCAGGGGCACGGAGAGCACCAGCAGGGCCAGCAGGGTGGCCCGGCGCCGGTCCCGGCTGCCCCGCTCCTCCCCCAGCTCCAGCCAGGGGCAGAGGGCCAGCAGCAGCAGCACCCAGGGCGGGAGCAGGGCCAGGCCGGGCAGCCCGGGAGCCTCCAGCAGGGTGAGGCAGGCGGCGGCCAGGCCGGTGAGGGGCAGCGCGGCCGGCGCCATGCCGTCCAGCCAGTGGAGGCGGGGCCAGGGCAGCTGGGGCCAGTGGGGCAGGGCCGCGCGCAGGGCCAGGCCGTAGCAGACGGCGCCGCCCAGGTCCAGGGCCAGGGCGGCCGGCCAGGGCAGCAGCCCGAGACCGGAGAGGGCGCAGAGCAGGGCCGCCGCCAGGGCCGTGGGCAGC
>JASHRA010000195.1 GCA_030038765.1 Candidatus Dormiibacterota bacterium
GCGGCCGAGGCCAGCCCCGAGCCGGCGCCGCTGGACCCCCTGGCCCAGCGCCGGGAGCGCGCCCGGCGGCGCCAGCTGCTGCGCAAGCTGGCGGCCCGCAAGCTGGACGACCGCCAGATCGAGATCGAGATCGAGGAGACCTACTCGCCGCCGGTGGAGGTGTTCTCGGGCAGCGGCTACGAGGAGATCGGCTGGTCGCTCTCCGACTTCTTCTCCCAGCTGGCGCCCCCGCGCAAGCGCATGAAGCGGATGACGGTGGCCGACGCCCGCCACGTGCTGACCCAGGAGGAGACCGAGCGGCTGGTCGACGTCGACCGCGTCTACGACGACTCCATCCGCCTGGTCGAGGAGAACGGGATCGTCTTCATCGACGAGGTGGACAAGATCGCCGGGCCCTACGTCGAGGCCCACGGCCCCGACGTCAGCGGGGCCGGGGTCCAGCGCGACCTGCTGCCCATCATCGAGGGCTCGTCGGTCAGCACCCGCTACGGCCAGGTGCGCACCGACCACGTCCTCTTCGTGGCCGCCGGCGCCTTCACCTCGGCCCGGCCCTCGGACCTGATCCCGGAGTTCCAGGGTCGCTTCCCCATCCGGGTCGAGCTGAAGCCGCTGGCGGAGGCGGACCTGCGCCAGATCCTGGTCGAGCCGCGCAACGCCCTGACCCGGCAGTACGCCTCCCTGCTGGCCACCGAGGGGGTGGAGGTGGAGTTCACCGACGACGGGGTGGAGGAGCTCGCCCACCACGCCTACCTGGTCAACGACCGGGACGAGAACATCGGCGCCCGGCGCCTCTTCACCATCATGGAGCGGGTGCTGCAGGAGATCTCCTTCTCCGCCGACCAGTACCAGGGCCAGACGGTGAGGGTGGACCGCGAGTTCGTGCGCTCGCGGCTCGGGGACCTGGTCCGGGACGAGGACCTGCGCCGCTACGTGCTCTGAGCCGGGGCGGCGGGAGCGCTCCCGCGCGGGCCCGCTTCAGCGCTGGCCGCGCTCCGGGCTCCAGACGTAGGGGGTGGTGGTGGAGACGGCGAGGAAGCCGAGCCGCTCCAGGATGGGGCGGCTCAGCTCACTGGCGTCGACCTGGAGGTAGCGGAAGCCGCGCCGTCGGGCCAGCTCCGCCCGTCGCGCCACCAGGGCCCGGTAGAGGCCGCGCCCGCGCCACTCCGGCACGGTGGTGCCGGACCAGAGGCTGGCGAAGTCGCTGCCCGGGCTGAGGTTGGCGCGCGCCACCGCCACCGGGCCCTGGGCCGCCTCCACCAGGAGGAGGCAGACGTCCTCGGGGTTGGCCTCCAGGTCGCGGTGGAAGAAGTCGGCGATCTGCTCCAGCCCGACCTCCCAGACCTGGGCCAGGACCAGGGCCGCGAGGCGGCAGTCGGCGCGCGAGCGAGCTCGCCGCAGCCGCAGCCCGGGGGGCAGCCGGTGGGCCGTCTCCAACTGGTCCAGCTCGCCCACCATGAGGCTCTCCTCGGCCTCGGGCAGGAAGCCGGCGGCCAGGAGCCGGCCGGGCAGGTCGGCGCTGCGGTCGTGGCCGAAGGTCTTCCACTCGAAGGCCAGGCCGAGGGAGGAGAAGAAGCGGACCTGGCGCTGGATGAGGCGCTCCAGGGCGGGGCCGTCGAGGGCGCTCAGGTCGCGGTGCAGGACCAGGCCCCGCTCGGCCCAGCCCCAGGAGCGGTAGAGGGGCCCGTCCAGCTGCTCGTGGGCCCCCTCCGGCAGGCGCATCGAGAGCCCGGCCCGACGCTGCCCGTCGTAGGCGGCGAGGAGCCGCTGGCGGCGGCCCGCCGGCGCCGCGCCGCCGATCGTCTCGGAAGTCACCGCCGGCAGTTTAGGAGCGCCCGGATCCCGATCGGGGGCCGACCCCGGTTGGGATAACATGGCCGCCGCGGACAAATACACATGCCCGGAGGACGCCTGCGGGGATCCCCCCAGCGGGCCGGCCGGCGGTTGATCCCGGGCAGAGGCGGAACGTGAGGAGATAGGACATGCCTGCAGCCACGCTCACCGAGCTGCTCCAGAGCGGCGTCCACTTCGGGCACCAGACCAGCCGCTGGAACCCGAAGATGCGCCATTTCATCTTCGCCAGCCGGGGCGGGATCCACATCATCGACGTCTCCCAGACGGTGGGCATGCTCGACGAGGCCTGCGGCTTCGCCCGCGAGACCGTGGCCCAGGGCGGGCAGATCCTCTTCGTGGGCACCAAGAAGCAGGCCCAGGACACGCTCCAGGAGAGCTGCGAGCGGACCGGGCAGCCCTACGTCATCTACCGCTGGATGGGCGGCATGCTGACCAACTTCGAGGTGGTGAAGCGCCAGCTGCGGCGGCTCACCGAGCTGGAGCAGATGGCCGAGAGGGGCGACTTCCAGGCCCTCAGCAAGAAGGACCAGCGCCACCGCACCGACGAGTTGGAGCGCCTGCGGCGCAACTTCGGCGGCATCACCAACATGAAGCGGCTGCCGGCGGCCGTCTTCGTCGTCGACCCCCACAAGGAGCGCCTCGCCGTCACCGAGGCGCGCAAGCTGGCCATCCCCATCATCGCCATCACCGACACCAACTGCGACCCCGACGAGATCGACCACATCATCCCCGGCAACGACGACGCCATCCGCAGCGTGCGCCTGGTGGTGAGCCGGATCATCGACTCGGTGGAGGCCGGTCTCGAGGAGCACCGCCAGGTGGAGCTGGCCCAGGCCGCCCAGGCCGAGGCGGACCGCCAGGCCCAGCTGGAGGCGGCTCGCCGGGCCGAGGAGGAGGCGGCGGCGCAGGCGGCGCCCGAGGCGGAGCCGGCCGCGGAGCAGCCGGAGGCGTCCGAGTCGTGAGCCAGCGCATCGGCGCCGAGCTGGTGCGCCAGCTCCGGGAGCAGACCGGGTCCGGGATCATGGACTGCAAGCGGGCACTGGAGGAGTCCGGCGGCGACTTCGAGCGGGCCCGGGACATCCTCCGCGCCAAGGGGCTGGCCTCGGCCCAGCGCCGGGCCGGGCGCGAGGCCCGCGAGGGGTTGGTCGACGCCTACGTCCACCCCGGGGGCCGCATCGGGGTGCTCCTGGAGGTCAACTGCGAGACCGACTTCGTGGCCCGGACCGAGCAGTTCCAGGAGCTGGTCCACGAGCTCGCCCTGCAGATCGCCGGGACCTCTCCCCGCTGGGTCCGGCGCGAGGACGTGCCGGAGGCGGAGCTGGAGCGCGAGCGCTCCGTCTACCGCATGCAGGCGCTCGCGGAGGGCAAGTCCGAGGACCGCATGGAGCAGATCGTCGAGGGCCGGCTGCGCAAGTTCTACGAGCAGTTCTGTCTCTACGACCAGCCCTGGCTCCGCGACGAGGGCAGCAAGGGACGACCGGTGAGCCAGGTGATCCAGGAGATGGTCGCCGCCACCGGCGAGAACATCGCCGTGGCCCGCTTCGTCCGCTACCAGCGGGGCGAGTCGCTGGACGCGGGGGCCGCCGCGGATGGCGTCTGAAGCGGTCACCGAGTTGGCCGGCGCGGCGCTCGGGGCGGGTCGCTCTCCGGTCCGCTACCACCGGGTGGTGATCAAGATCAGCGGCGAGGCCCTGGTCGGTGATGGCGAGTTCGGCATCGACCCCCAGGTCCTGGACGAGGTGGCCAGCGAGCTGAAGGGCGGCCACGACGCCGGGGCCGAGATCGCCGTCATGATGGGCGGCGGCAACATCTTCCGCGGCCTGGCGGGCGCCCAGCGGGGCATGAACCGGGTCACCGCCGACCTCATGGGCATGCTGGGCACGGTCATCAACGGCCTCGCCCTGCGCGACGCCCTCGAGGCGCACGGCATGCCGACCCGGGTCCAGACCGCCATCGAGATGCACCAGGTGGCCGAGCCCTACATCCGGGGCCGGGCCATCCGCCACCTGGAGAAGGGCCGGGTGGTGATCTTCTGCGCCGGCTCCGGCAACCCCTTCTTCACCACCGACACCCCGGCCGCCCTGCGTGCCGCCGAGATCGGGGCCGACCTGCTCATGAAGGCCACCCGCGTGGACGGCATCTACAGCGCCGACCCCAAGCTGGACCGCTCCGCGACCCGCTTCCGCAGCCTCTCCTACATGGAGGTCCTGAACCGTGGCCTCCAGGTCATGGACAACACCGCCATCACCCTCTGCATGGACAACCGGCTGCCGCTGCTGGTGCTGGACCTCTTCGCGCCCGGGAACATCGCCCGCGCGGTGCGCGGCGAGGAGGTCGGCACGCTGGTCAACGACGGGACCGAGCCGAGGTGAGCGACGACCTGCTCCAGGCCACCGAGCAGCGCATGGCCAAGAGCCTGGAGGCGCTGGAGCGGGAGCTGGCCGCGGTCCGCACCGGCCGCGCCAGCCCGGCCCTGGTGGAGCGTCTCCAGGTGGACGTCTACGACGGTCACATGCCTATCAACCAGGTGGCCAGCATCACCGCGCCCGAGGCCCATCTGATCCTCATCCAGCCCTGGGACCGGGGCAACATCCCGGCCATCGAGCGCAGCCTGCGCAGGAGCGAGCTGGGGCTCAATCCCAGCAACGACGGCCAGCTGGTACGGATCCCCATCCCGCCCCTCAACGAGGAGCGCCGGCGCTCCTTCGTGTCCTTGGTCAAGCACCGGGCCGAGGAGGCCCGGGTGGCGGTGCGCAACATCCGTCGCGACGACCTGGAGCGACTGCGTCGCATGGAGCACGACAAGGAGATCTCGGAGGACCAGGGCCAGCGGGCCCAGGTCCAGCTGCAGAGGATCACCGACCGTTTCGTGGAGCAGATCGAGGAGGTGGCCCAGCGCAAGGAAGCCGAGCTGCTCGAGGTCTGACCCCGGTGGGGCCGGCGCTCCATGGCTGACCCAGCGGCCCAGCTGCCGCGCCACATCGGCATCATCATGGACGGCAACGGCCGCTGGGCCCGCCGTCGCGGGCTGCCCCGCAGCGCCGGCCACCGGGCCGGCATCCAGGCCATCCGCCGGGTGATGGAGGCGGCCGACGCCGCCGGGGTGCACTGCCTCACCCTCTACGCCTTCTCCACCGAGAACTGGTCCCGTCCCCGGCGCGAGGTGGCGACCCTGATGCGCCTCTTCGAGCAGACGCTCAAGGCCGAGGTCGACGAGCTCAACCGCAACGGCGTCCGCATCCGCGTCATCGGCCGCCGGGCCCAGCTCTCGGAGCGGCTGCAGCGGCTGGTGGCGGAGGCCGAGAGGACGACCGCGGAGAACCGCTCGGGGGTGCTCAACGTGGCCATCAACTACGGCGGACGGGCCGAGATCGTGGACGGCGTGCGCCGACTGGCGGAGGAGGGGCGCGACCTGACCCAGCTGGAGGAGGCCGACCTGGCGGGAGCGCTCTACACCGCCGGCCTGCCCGACCCCGACCTCATCATCCGCACCGCCGGCGAGCTGCGGACCAGCAACTTCCTCATCTGGCAGGCGGCCTACGCCGAGCTGCACGTGACCCAGACCCTCTGGCCCGACTTCGGGGCCGAGGACCTGCGCCTGGCCCTCTTGGACTACGCCTCCCGGGACCGGCGTTTCGGCGGGGTCCTGGACCTGTCATGAGACTGGCCGTCAGGACCGCCAGCGGGCTGGCGCTGCTGGCCATCTTCCTGCTCGCGCTCTGGCTCGGGGGCGCCTGGCTGGACGGACTGGTGGCCCTTCTCGTGGCGGTCGGGCTCTGGGAGTTCCGCCAGCTCTGGCGTCAGGCCGGCGTCTGGATCGACCCCTGGGTCCTCTACGGGCTCTCGGCGGCCTGGCTCTTCCGCTACGCCTACCCGGAGGTGCCCCAGGCCTCGGTGATGCTGCTCGGCGGAGTCCTCCTGGGGCTCCTCCTGGCGCTCCGCCAGAGCGCTCGCAACCGCCCCTTCCAGGGCTTCGCCCTGGCCCTCGCCGGGGCCGCCTGGCTGGGCTACTGCCCCGGCTTCCTGCTCCTCCTCTACCACCGGGCCGGGGGGCGGTCGCAGGCGGTGGAGCTGCTCCTGCTGACGGTCGGGGTGGCGGTGGTGGGGGACACCCTCGCCTACCTGGTGGGCTCCCGACTGGGCCGCCATCCCATGGTGCCATCCATCAGCCCGCGCAAGACCTGGGAGGGGGCGGTGGCGGCGCTGCTGGCGCCCACCCTGCTGCTGGGCCTGCTCCTGCCCCTGGTGCTGCCCCGGCTGGGGAGCGGCGACGCCTTCGCCATCGGCTTCGCGGCGGCGCTGGCGGCGGTGGTGGGGGACCTCGTCGAGTCCCAGCTGAAGCGGGGACTGGGGGTCAAGGACGCGGGCCGCCTCCTGCCCGGTCACGGCGGCGTACTGGACCGGGTCGACAGCCTGATCTTCGTCGGGCCGGTCGTATACTCGCTGCTGGGGGTGGTCCACGCACTTTGAACACCCCCGCGGCCCCGGCCGCTGCCGCACCCGGCTCGGCGGTGGGTGCCCAGTGGAGGCGCGCTCGATGCCCACGCGGGTAGCGGTGATCGGGGCCACCGGCTCGATCGGCCGCCAGGCACTGGAGCTGATCGGGCGCTTCCCCGAGCGCTTCCGCCTGGTCGGGGCCGTGGCCGGCCACGACCTCCCGGCCCTGCTGGACGCGACCCGCCCCTTCGCCGGGGTCCGCCCGGTGCTGGCCCAAGCCGCCGGGCCGCCGCCCCCGGGCGTCGCCGTCGGCACCGAGGCGGCCTGCGAGCTGGTCGGCTCCGCCGAAGTGGACGTGGTCCTGGTGGCCGGGGGCGCGGCCGCGGCCCTGCTCCCCACCCTGGCCGCCTGCCGCGCCGGTCACCTGGTGGCGCTGGCCACCAAGGAGGTCCTGGTCATGGCCGGCGAGCTGGTGACGGCGACCGCCCGCTCCGGCGGCGCCGAGATCGTGCCCGTGGACAGCGAGCACAGCGCCATCTGGCAGTGCCTGCGCGGGGAGCGTCCCGAGTCGGTCAGCCGGCTGATCCTCACCGCCAGCGGCGGGGCGCTGCGCGGGCTGCCCCTGGACCAGCTGGAGTCGGCGACCCCGGAGCAGGCCCTGGACCATCCCAACTGGCGCATGGGCCCCAAGGTGACGATCGACACGGCCACCATGATCAACAAGGGCCTGGAGGTGATCGAGGCCCACTTCCTCTTCGGCATCCCCTACCCGCGCATCGAGGTCCTGATCCACCCCCAGAGCGCGGTCCACTCGGCGGTCGAGTTCTGCGACGGCGCCCTCATGGCCCAGCTGGGCAGGGCCGACATGCGGCTCCCCATCGCCCTGGCCCTGAGCGGCGGCGAGCGCCTGCCCGGCGTGGTGCCGCCCCTGCCCCTGGGCCAGCTCGGCCGCCTGGACTTCGAGGAGGTCGACGCCGGGCGCTACCCCGGGCTCGGGGTGGTGCGCCGGGCGGGCGAGCGGGGAGGGGCGGTGCCGGCCGTGCTCAACGCCGCCAACGAGGTGGCGGTGGACGCCTTCCTCCAGCGACGCATCACCTTCGGGGAGCTGACGAGGCTGGTGGAGCGGGTGACGGAGCGCTTCCCCGGGGGCGCCGGCGAGGGCGTGGAGGAGCTGCTGGCGGCCGACGCCTGGGCCCGCCGGGAGGCGGCGCTGGAGGTGGGGCGGTCCCGGCCGGCGGCGGCGCGGGTGGGCTGAATGTACGGCTTCACCCTGACCTGGCAGAGCGTGGGCGGGATCATCCTCATGCTGCTGGTGGTGATCGCCATCCACGAGCTGGGCCACTTCGTCGTGGCCAAGCGCTCGGGGATCATGGTCCAGGAGTTCTCGATCGGGTTCGGGCCCCGGCTGGCCAGCCGCATGCGGGGGGAGACACGCTACTCGCTGCGGCTGCTGCCGCTGGGCGGCTACGTGCGCCTGGCCGGGATGAGCGGCATGGAGGCTCCCCCCGACGACGGCGGCGAGCGGGCCTTCAGCAAGGCCAGCAACGGCCGCAAGGCGGCCACCCTGGCGGCCGGCGGGATCATGAACATGCTCCTGGCTGGGGCCCTCTTCACCGGGGTGGCGGTGGTGGGCGGTCCCTCGCCCCAGATCGAGTCGGGGGGCGCGCTCCAGGGCGCGGGCGTGCGCGGGCAGTGGCAGGTGGTGGCCGTGGACGGGCAGCCGACCAGCGGTCTCACCGACCTCCGGTCGGAGATCCAGGCCCGAGGGGGCAGGACGCTGAGGGTGGAGCTGAGGGCCTGGTCCGGGGGCGCGACGCGGACCGTCCAGGTGACGCCCCAGCTGCACTGGGTCGGGACCGCGGCCAAGCCCGCCATCCCCATCGAGGCCCGCGTCGTCAGCATCGACGGCGCCCTGCCACCGCGGACCAGGCCGACCAAGATGGCGGCCGCCGTGCCCGGGACCGGGGCGCTGCGGGTCACCTACCGGACCCAGTCGGGCGGGCTGCGCACGGTCTCCGTCCAGCGCTCCCAGCTCCAGGTCCAGTGGCTGGTCGGCTACATCGCCTCCGAGGGCAACCTGCTGGTCCCCAGCCTGGGCGGCCCCCCCATGCCCATCTACCAGGCGCTGGGGGTGGGCTTCTACACCGTGCCCAGCCAGATCGGGGCCACCTTCGTCAACCTCTGGCGGCTGGTCAGCCCCCACCACCCCTCCGACCTCCGCCTCTCGGGGCCGGTGGGGATCGCCGAGGAGACCTCGGAGGCGACCCAGATCGGGCCCACCACCTACCTCACCCTGATGGGCCTGATCTCGGTCAACCTGGGCCTCTTCAACCTCCTGCCGATCCCCTTCCTGGACGGTGGCCGGCTCTTCTTCGTGCTGCTGGAGATGGTGCGCCGGCGTCGTATTAACCCCAGGGTGGAGGCGGCGGTCCACGCGGTTGGGTTAGCCTTGATCGGGATGCTCTTCATCTACGTCACCTACGGCGACATCTCCCAGCTCTCCCGATGATCAAGCGACGCAGGACCCGGCCCATCAAGGTCGGCTCGGTGGTGATCGGCGGCGCCGCCCCGATCAGCGTCCAGACCATGACCAAGACGCCCACCGAGGACGTGGCCGGCACCCTGGACCAGATCGCGCGGGCGGCCGATGCCGGGGCCGACATCATCCGCGTGACCTGTGACACCAAGGAGGCGGGCGAGGCGCTGCGGGAGATCGTCAAGGGGAGCCGGCTGCCGGTCGTCGCCGACATCCACTACGACGCCCCGCTGGCCCTCATGGCCCTCGACGCCGGCATCCAGTGCCTGCGCCTCAATCCCGGCAACATCCGTCAGCCGGAGAAGGTCTCCGAGATCGCCCGCCGCTGCAAGGAGCTGGGCGTGCCCATCCGGGTCGGGGTCAACGCCGGCAGCCTGCCCGACCGCAAGAAGCTGGCCCGGGGCAGGGGTGAGGGGGGCGTGCAGGAGGTGGCCCAGCGCATGGTCGACGCCGCCATGGGCCACATCCGCATCCTGGAGGAGTTGGACTTCCACGACATCAAGGTCAGCCTCAAGGCCAGCGACGTGCCCACCAACCTGGCCGCCAACCGGCTCTTCGCCAGCCTCGACAACCGCTACCCGCTCCACGTCGGCCTGACCGAGTCCGGGCCCACCAAGACGGGCGCCGTCAAGAGCGCCATGGGGATCGGCATCCTCCTCGCCGAGGGCATCGGCGACACCATCCGGGTCTCCCTCGTGGACCAGCCCGAGGAGGAGGTCCGGGTGGGCCGGCAGATCCTCGCCTCGCTGCAGGAGAAGCCGACCGGGCCCAACCTCATCGCCTGTCCCACCTGCGGCCGCCTGGAGATCGACATGATGCCGATGGTGGCGGAGGTGGAGCAGGCGCTGAAGCGGGTCAAGCGGCCCATCAACGTCTCCGTCATGGGCTGCGTCGTGAACGGACCCGGCGAGGGCATGCACGCCGACATCGGCATCGCCGGGGGCATGCAGAAGGGGATCCTCTACCGCAAGGGGAGGGTGGTCGCCACCATGCCCGAGGCGGAGCTGGTGGGCGCCCTGGTGGCTGAGCTGGGCCGGATCGCCGACGAGGACGAGCGCCTCGTGGCCCAGGGCCTGCCCCTGCCCGAGGGCATTCCCGACGAGGAGCCGGCCCTGGCGGGTTGATCCGCCCCTAGTCGGCCCCGCCCTCCTGGCCCGTGCCGGGAGCCCCTTCCCCGAGATCGCGCGCTGGCCCCGCTGAGGGACCGCCCGAGGCGTCGATCTGGTGGCTCGGGGTGTGGCCCAGTTCCCGCAGCCGCTGGCGCATCTCCTCGATCTGTCGCTCCATCTCGCGCACCTCCCGGCTCTGGCGGATGATGGTGCGCTCCCGCTCCCAGGTGTCCTGGTTGTAGCCCTTGTTCCGGGGCCAGGGGTTCTTCCACAGCTCGACGCGCTGCTCCACCTCCTCGCTGAGGTCCTGGACCTGGTGCTCCCGGTGGGCCAGCTCGGCCTCGAGGCGGATCTTAAGCTCCTGCTGGAAGCGCTGGTCCATGGCCAGCTCCCAGCGCTGGAAGAGCTCCTCGGCCAGCTCGGTGGCCAGCTGGCGGATCTCGGTCGGGGCCACCTGGGCCAGCGACGTGGAGGCGCCGGCGCCCGGGCCGGGAGCCTGCGCTTCGGGCGCCGGCTGGGGGGCTGGTTCTGGCTCCGCTGGGGGCGCCGCGGCCGGCGCTTGGGGGGCGGGGGCGGGCGGACGGGCCACCCCCGCCGGGCCCGCCTTCAGCCGGCGCACCTGGTCGAGGGGAAGGCGCACCTCGAGCCGTCCCCGGACCTCGACCGACCGTGCCTCCAGCTCGCCGGCCGAGATCCGGCGGCGGATGGCCGCCGGCGAGCTGCCGCTGATGCGGGCCGCCTCCTCGACCGTGACCAGGTCCCTATCCATCGGCGGCCTCCGGGACATCGCCCCCGGGGCGGGTGGCCAGGCTCATCGGGCCCGGGCCAGCGGGGCCGAGGACAGGTGCGCCCGGCAGGCCTCGGCGAAGGCAGCGAAGAGGGCCCGGGAGCGGGGGTCCGAGGGAGCCAGCTCCTCCGGGTGGTACTGGACCGCGAGGCAGAACTCGTCCCCCGGCAGCTCGACCCCCTCGACCAGCCCGTCGTCGGCCCAGGCGCAGGCGGCCAGCGAGGGCGCCAGCCGGTCGATGCCCTGGTGGTGCATGCTGTTGACCCTCATCGGGCCCGTCCCCAGCACCTGGCCCAGGCGCGAGCCTGGGTCGAGGCTGAGACCGTGCACGGTCCGGTCACGGGCCAGCCGCCCGCCCTCCGGGTCCCGCTGGCGTGGATGCCGCTCCAGGTCCTGGACCAGGCTCCCGCCCAGGCCCACGTTGAGCAGCTGGAGGCCACGGCAGATGCCCAGCACCGGCAGGCCCTGGGCGCGGGCTCGCTCCAGCAGCGAGAACTCCAGGGCGTCGCTCTCCGGGGCCGGGTCGGTGGTGGGGTCGGGCTCCGCCCCGTAGCGCCACGGCTCGACGTCGGGGCCGCCGGGCAGGAGGAGGCCGCCGAAGCCGGAGAGGTCCTCGGGCGGAGCGTCGCCCGGGGTCACCAGGAGGGGCACCAGGCCGGCTCCCTGGAGGGCGCTGACGTAGGCCTGGTTGAGCGACTGGAGCGCCGCCCCGGGACCATCCTCCTCCCAGCGCCGGCTGG
>JASHRA010000196.1 GCA_030038765.1 Candidatus Dormiibacterota bacterium
CTCTGGATGGTGGTCCCGTCGACGTCGGCCAGGGGCGGGGCCACGATCAGCGTGACCCGGCCGCTGCCGAGCGCGGGGGCGGTGATGGTCTCGGTCCGGGTCAGGGGCTGGTAGCTGAAGGTCAGGTCCTGGAGCTCGGTCGTGCCCGACCTCAGGGTGATCGACTGGGGGCCGACGCTGCTGGGCTCGAGGTCGGAGTTGAAGCGGATCTGGACCACCGCGGCCCCGCTGGAGGTCTGGCCCAGGGTGGCGCTGAGCACCAGCGGGCCGTTGGGGACGGAGGTGAGCTGGCCCTGGCTCAGGGCGCTGACCCGGTTGCCGTCCGGCTCGCTGACCACGGTCACCGTCTCCGCCAGGTAGGTCGGAGGCGAGCTGCTGGTGGCGTCCCGCACCAGCCGCAGCTGGACCACGTAGGCGGAGCCGGGCCCGGGGGCGCTGGAGACGGCGTAGAAGCGGTCGAAGTGCCCGGGCAGGAGGGTCGACTGGCCCAGGCTGGCGCCGGGCGCGAGCAGCGCCTGGATGGCCGCCGCCGCCCCCATCCCCGAGCTGACCTGGAGCTGGGCCAGCTGGCTGGCGGTGTTGAGGGCCTCCTGCTGGGCCGCCGCCGCCCCGGTGGTGAGGGTGGGCCCGGTGAGCTGCAGGGTCTGTAGCTGGGACGGGGAGCCCGCCGAGCCGGAGCCGATCACGGTCAGCTGGTCGCCCGAGGGCGACCAGACCGGGTCGGCGACGCTGGCGAAGTCACCGAGGGCGGCCGTGGCCTGGGACTGGACGTCGGCCAGCTCCAGCAGCGGGCCCGCCCCGACCCCGGACTCGGTGTAGGCCAGGTAGCTGCCGCTGGGGTCGAAGCTGAGCCCGGCCAGGGCGCTGCCCGAGGGCGCCGCCAGCACCTGGCGGCTCCTGAGCCCGGCGTCGGAGCTGACCTCGATGGTCTCGCCGCTGCCCCCGTCGGCCACGTAGGCCAGCTCGCCCGAGCCGGCCGACCAGGTGGGCAGGCCCACCAGCTCGCTGAGCGGCGCCTGGCCCCCGGAGGCGAGGTCGTACACGGTGGGGACCCCGCCTGGGTCCGAGTAGAGCTGGGCGGCCCCGGGGGAGAGCAGGAAGAACCCGTCCGAGGAGATCGAGAGCTGGGAGTCGACGGTGGTCACCTGGCCGTCCAGGCTGACCTGGCGCAGCTGGCCGGCGGCGCTGTAGAGGAGGTCGCCGTCGTCCAGCCAGCCCAGCCCGGGGTCGGTCTCGGCCGAGGCGGCGAGGGCCTGGGGCGAGCCGCCGCCGGCGGCGGCCGCCACCTCCAGGACCAGGTCGCCGTCCGCCCGCGGGCTCCACCAGGCGACCTCCTCGCGGTCCGGGGAGAGCACCGCGTCGAGGGCGTCGGAGGAGATCAGCACCGGCTCCGGCGTCAGCGCGTAGAGCCACTCGCCCTGCACCCCGCCGCTGCCGGAGGGGCTGGAGCTGGGGGTGGGGGTCGGAGTGGGCGTGGCGCTGGCCGAGGGGGAGGGGGAGACGGAGGCGGAGGCGGTGGGCGAGGGGCTGGTCAGCGCCGCCCCACCGAGCTGGATCAGCGATCCCGAGGTCAGCACCAGCTCGCCCCCGACACCGCTCCCCACCGCGCTGCCGGGACCCGGCAGCTGGGGCCCCGGGGTGATCGACACCAGGGTCGGGGGCTGGGCCACCGGGGTGGCCGGCTGGGGGCTGGTGCCGAAGGGGATGACGATGGTCGACGCCGCCTTGGCGCCGCTCTCGGAGACGGCGTCCGGGCGGACGATGGTGACCACGTAGCCGACGTTGGCCTCGAGCTCGTCGCGGGGGGTGATGAGCAGCGTCCTGGGGTCGGGCCAGCTGGCCTGGTAGGCGACCGCCGGGGCGATCCTGATGCCGCGGTCCACGGCGGCCTCGTCCATGGGCTGGCTGAAGCTGAGCCGGATGGCGGTGGTGACCGGGAGCTGATGCTGGCCGGCGACCCCCGCCACCACCGTGACCGGCGCCGAGGCCCGGGGGACGACCACCAGCGAGACCACCACCGCCGCCAGCATGGCCACGCCGAGGGTGCCCATGCCGGCCCCGAGGGCGAAGCCGAGGCGTCCGCGGGGCGCGCGCCGCCGGCTCTCCGCCTCGCGCACGAGGCTGGCCCGCAGCCGGCTCCTGAAGCGAGTGTCGGGGCCCGGGAGGGAGCTCGCCCGGAGCTGGCGCCGCAGCTCCTCGGCGAGCTCCCAGAGGCCCTGCTCGCGCGCCTCCGGGGAGCCCTGGAAGAGCTGCCAGAGCTCCGGGTCGGAGCCCTCGGGCGGCTCCCCGGAGGGGTCCTGCCGGCGCCACTGCAACCTATCCATCCTCGGCCTCGCTGAGGGCCTGGTCCGGTTCCGGGCGGAGCTGGAGGCGGACCTGGGCGGTGCCGCGGAAGACGAGCAGCTTGACCGCCCCCTCGCTCTTGCCCATGATCCTTCCGATCTCGGCCAGGGAGAGGTCGGCGGAGTACTTGAGGCTCATCGCCACCCGCTGCTGCTCCGGGAGGGACTCGATCGCGGCCTGGATCCGCGCCAGGCCGAGCCGCTGGGCCACCTCCTCCTCGACCTCCGGCTCCCCCGAGACCAGCTCGGTGCGGTCCTCCAGGCTGGCCTCGCCCCGGCGCTGGGAGCGGTAGTGGTCGGTGATGGCGTTGACGGCGATCTGGTAGAGCCAGGAGGAGAAGGGATGGCCGCTGGGCCGGTAGCGGCCGATGGCGCGCAGCGCCTTGAAGAAGACGTCGCTGGTGATGTCCTCCGCGGTCGCCTGGCTGCGGACCCTGGCGGCCACGTAGCGGTAGATCTGGGGGAAGTAGTAGTCATAAAGCCTGCCGAAGCTCTCGGGGTCGTCCTTGGCCCGGCTGACGAGATCGGCCTCGCCCTGCAGCGGATCCCTCAGCTCAGCCAACCGCGGACCTGATCCCCAAACGCGGGAGCGTCCCGGCCGGTTACGACTTCCCCCGCCTGCCTCCGACCCACCTCCGAACCCTAACCTCGCCGGAGCGCCGCCGGCGTCGGGCCGGGAGCCTCGCCGGGCCCTCCTATACTCAGGCCAGGTGACCACCGTCCCCTCCCCCTGGCGGCCCCGTCCCGGCCCTCCCTCATGATCGACCGCTACGCTCCCCGCGAGCTCCGCGAGCTCTGGTCGGACCAGAACCGGCTCCGGCTCTGGCTCCAGGTCGAGCTGGCCGTCTGCGAGGCCCGGGCCGCGGCCGGCGAGATCTCGTCCGGGGAGCTCTCCCAGCTGCGGCGGGCGCCGGTGCCGAGCCTGGAGCGGGTGCACGAGCTGGAGGCGGAGCAGGGCCACGACCTGGCCGCCTTCGTCTCCGCGGTCCAGGAGGGCCTGGGGCCGGCGGGGCGCTTCCTCCACCTCGGCATGACCAGCCAGGACGTGGTCGACACCGCCCTCGCCCTGCAGCTGCGCGAGGCCACCCGCGCCATCGAGGTCGACCTGGGCCGTCTCCTCGGCCTGCTGGGCTCCCTCGCCAGCCAGCACCGGCGCACCCCGATGGTGGGCCGGACCCACGGCATGCACGCCGAGCCGCTGACCTTCGGCTTCGTCATGGCCAACCACCTGGACGAGTTCCGGCGCGCCGCCCGCCGCCTCCGCCAGGCCGCCGCCGAGGTCGAGGTGGGCAAGCTCTCGGGGACGGTCGGGACCCATGCCACGCTGAGCCCGGAGATCGAGGAGCGGGCCCTGGAGCAGCTGGGGCTGGAGCCGGTCGCGGTCAGCACCCAGGTGGTGGCCCGGGACCGCCACGCCGCCTACCTCTGCGCCCTGGCCATCCTGGGCGCCGTCTCGGAGCGCCTGGCGGTCAACCTGCGCCAGCTCCAGCGCACCGAGGTGGGAGAGGTGCGGGAGCCCTTCGGCGAGCGCCAGAAGGGCTCCTCGGCCATGCCCCACAAGCGCAACCCGGTGCGCCTGGAGCAGGTCAGCGGCCTGAGCCGGCTGCTCCGCGGCTGGGCCCTGGCGGGGCTGGAGGACGTCGCCCTCTGGAACGAGCGCGACATCTCCCACTCCTCGGTCGAGCGGGTCGCCCTGCCCGACGCCACCATGGTTACTGCGCACATGCTGCGCACATTGGCCCAGGTGCTGACCGGGCTGGAGGTCGACGCCGCCGCCATGCGCTCCAACCTGGAGCGCCGGGGGCAGCTGGCCCAGAGCCAGCGCCTGCTCCTGGCGCTGATCTCGGCCGGCATGCTGAGGGAGGAGGCCTACCGCCTGGTCCAGCGCCTGGCCCAGGCCGCCGACCGCCCCGGCGGCAGCTTCCGCCGCGAGGTGGAGGCCAGCCCCGAGGTGGCTGGGAGGCTGGGGCCGGAGCAGGTGGCCGCCTGCTTCGAGCTCGAGCCCTACCTGGCCCGCATCGAGTCCAGCTTCGACCGCCTGGGCCTGGCCGAGGCCCAGCCGGCCGGCGCCGGAGTCGAGCCCTGAGCGCCGCCGGCCCGCCCCTGCCGCCCGGGCTGGGCGAGGTCGAGCTGCCCGGGGTGGAGCTCTTCCGCCGGGGCAAGGTGCGGGACACCTTCGACTTCGGCGACCAGCTCCTGATGGTCTCCACCGACCGCGTCTCCGCCTACGACAGCGTGCTGCCCAGCCTCATCCCCGACCGGGGCCGGGTGCTGACCCAGATGTCCCGCTACTGGTTCGGCAAGACCCGCGACCTGGTCCCCAACCACCTGCTGCGGGACCGTCCCGAGTTGATCCCGGAGGCGGAGCGGCGGCGGCTGCGGGACCGGACCATGCTGGTGGCGCGGGCCGAGCGCATCGACGTCGAGTGCGTGGTCCGGGGCCGCCTGGCCGGCAGCGGCTGGCAGGAGTACCGCCGCAGCGGCCGCCTGGCGGAGGAGCCGGTGCCCGCCGGGCTCGGCTTCGGCGACCCCCTGCCCGAGCCCCGCTTCACCCCGGCCACCAAGAACGACTGGGGCCACGACGAGAACATCAGCCGCGCCCAGCTGGCCCAGCTGATCGGGCCCGAGCTGGCGCGGCGGCTGGAGGAGATCAGCCTGCGCATCTTCCGCCTCGCCGAGGTCCACTGCCGCGAGTCCGGCTTCACCCTGGTGGACACCAAGTTCGAGTTCGGCCTCATCGGCGGCGGCCTGGCCCTCATCGACGAGGTCCTGACCCCCGACTCGTCGCGCTTCTGGGAGCTCGGCGCCGACCCCGAGGAGGTGGCCCTGGGCTTCGACAAGCAGCTCGTCCGCGACTACCTGGACCGGGTCGGCTGGAACCACGAGCCGCCCCCGCCCCCGCTCCCCGAGGAGCTGGTGCGGGAGGTCCGTCAGCGCTACCTGGAGGCCTGCCGCCGGATATGCGGCATCGACTTGTAGCCGAGGTCGTGGTCCGGCTCAAGCCGGTCGTCAACGACCCCCAGGGACTGGTCGTCACGGAGGCGCTGCACGCCCTCGGCTACGACGAGGTCGAGGGCGTGCGGGTGGGCAAGTTCATCTCCCTGGAGCTGGGCGACGGGGACCCGGAGCGGGCCCGGGCGCGGGTCGAGGAGATGTGCCGCCGCCTGCTCTGCAACGGCGTCATCGAGGATTACCGCTTCCAGCTCTCCGAGGGCGGGGAAGCGAGTTGACGACGCGCTTCGGCATCGCCGTCTTCCCCGGCACCTGGAGCGACCGCGACTGCGCCCACGCCGCCGAGCTGGCCGGGGGCGAGGCGGTCTTCCTCTGGCACGCCGAGCGCGACCTGAGGGGTGCCGACGTGGTCGTGCTGCCGGGCGGCTTCGCCTACGGCGACTACCTGCGCACGGGCGCCATCGCCCGCTTCGCGCCGCTGATGGAGGCGGTCCGGGAGCGCGCCCGCGAGGGCGGCCCGGTGCTGGGCATCTGCAACGGCTTCCAGATCCTCTGCGAGGCGGGCCTGCTGCCAGGCGCGCTGCTGCGCAACCAGAGCCTGCAGTTCCGCTGCCAGCCGGTCTGGCTCCGCGTCGAGTCCTGCCGCACCCCCTTCCTGGCCGGCGGCGAGGTCGGGCAGGTGCTCCGCATGCCCATCTCCCACGGGGAGGGGCGCTACTACGTCGATGCCGGGACGCTGCGCCAGCTGGAGCAGGAGGGCCGGGTCGCGCTCCGCTACAGCGAGGCGGACGGCCGGCTCAGCCCCGATGCCAACCCCAACGGCTCCCTCGGCGCCATCGCCGGCGTCAGCAACGCCGAGGGCAACGTGCTCGGCATGATGCCCCACCCGGAGCGCGCCTGCGAGCCCCTGCTGGGCTCCAGCGACGGCCTGCGCCTCTTCGCCTCCGCGCTCGCCGCGCTGAGCCCGCCTTGAGCCGGGCCGGGACCGCCGCGCCGCCCTCCCGGGAGGAGCTGCGCCAGCTGGCCCTCACCGAGGAGGAGTACGGCTCCGCCTGCCGGCAGCTGGGACGGGAGCCGAACCAGCTGGAGCTGGGCCTGCTGGGCGCGCTCTGGTCCGAGCACTGCTCCTACAAGACCTCCAAGCGCCTGCTGGGCCAGCTCCCCTCCGCCTCGCCTCGGGTGGTCCAGGGACCGGGCGAGAACGCGGGTGTGGTCGACCTCGGTGGGGGCCTGCTCTGCTGCTTCAAGATGGAGTCGCACAACCACCCCAGCGCCGTCGAGCCGGTCCAGGGCGCCGCCACCGGGGTGGGCGGCATCCTCCGCGACGTGATCGCCATGGGGGCGCGCCCGGTGGCGCTCCTGGACAGCATCCGCTTCGGCGCCCTGGAGGACGCCCGCCAGCGCCAGCGCTTCGCCCGGGTGGTGGAGGGGATCGGCTGGTACGGCAACTGCATCGGGGTGCCCACGGTGGGGGGGGAGACCTACTTCGACCAGGCCTACTCCGAGAACTGCCTGGTCAACGCCATGTGCGTCGGGCTGGTGGAGCAGGGGCGGCTGGCCCGGGCCCTGGCCCGGGGCGAGGGCAACCCGGTGCTGCTGGTGGGCGCGGACACCGGCCGGGACGGCATCCACGGCGCCACCTTCGCCTCCGTCGAGCTGGACCGGGAGGCGGAGGAGCGACGCCCGGCGGTGCAGGTGGGGAACCCCTTCCTCGAGAAGTGCCTGCTGGAGGCCTGCCAGGAGCTGGCCGGCGACCCCGACCTGGTCGGCCTCCAGGACTGCGGCGCCGCCGGCCTCAGCAGCGCCTGCGCCGAGATGGCCCACCGGGGCGGCTCCGGGGTCGAGATCGAGGTCCAGCGGGTGAGCCGGCGGGAGCGCGGCATGGGCCCCTACGAGGTGATGCTGAGCGAGTCGCAGGAGCGGATGGTGCTGGTGGTCCGGGAGGGGGCCGAGGAGCGCTTCCGGGAGCGCTTCCGGCGCTGGGGGCTGCGCTGCGACGTGATCGGCCGGGTCATCGCCGAGCCCTGCCTGCGGGTCACCGACGGGGGTCGGCCGGTGGCCCAGCTGCCGCTCTCCGTGCTGGTCGCAGGGGTGCCGCCGAGGCGGCCCCAGAGCCGGGCCGAGCCGGCCCCCGCCGCGTCCTCACCGGACCCCCTCCTGGAGGTCCCGCCCTGGCCGGCGGAGGAGGCGTGGCTGCGAGTGCTGGGGTCTCCCAACTGCGCCTCCAGCCGCTGGGTCTGGCGCCAGTACGACCACCAGGTGGGCGACGACACCATCGTCGGGCCCGGCGCCGACGCCGCCGTCCTCCGCCTCCGGGGCCGGGTCCAGGGCCTGGCGCTGAGCGTCGACAGCGCCCACCCCAGCGCCCGCCTCGATCCCCGGCGCGGCACCGCCATGGGCCTCGCCGAGGGCCTGCGCAACCTCGCCTGCGTCGGCGCCGAGCCGCTCGGGGTCACCGACTGCCTCAACTTCGGCGACCCCGACTCGCCGCTCGTCATGTGGCAGCTGGAGGAGGCGGTGGCGGGGCTGGCCGAGGCCGCCCGGGAGCTGGGGGTGCCGGTGGTGAGCGGCAACGTCAGCCTCCACAACCAGTACCAGGGGAGGAGCATCCCGCCCACCCCCAGCCTGGGGCTGGTGGGGCTGGTCCCGGACCTGGAGCGGCTGCCCCGGCCCGGCTTCTGCGTCGAGGGCGACCTGGTGGCCCTCCTGGGCAGGCCCGGGGCGGGTCCGGAGGGCGTCGAGCTGGGGGGCTCCGAGTACCAGCGCCTGGCCTCCGGGCAGCCCAGCGGGAGCGCTCCGGAGCTGGACCTGGCGGCGGAGCGGAGGGCGGCCGAGGCGGTCCGCCAGGCGGTCCGCGCGCGCCTCCTGCGCTCCTGCCACGACTGCTCCCTGGGGGGCCTCGGGGTGGCCCTGGCCGAGGCCGCCGTCTGGGGCGGGCAGGGGGCCGTGGTCCGGTCCCCGCTGGCGCCCCCGGAGCGCCCCTCGCCGGGCTGGGCGGCGGCGGTGCTGCTGGGCGAGACCCAGGGCCGCTACCTGGCGAGCCTCGATCCCGGGCGCCTGGCGGAGCTGGAGCGCGCGCTGGCGGCGGCGGGCGTCCCGCTGGCGGTCCTGGGCCGCGTCGGCGGCGAGTGGCTGGAGGTCTCGGGAGTGGCCCGCATCCCCCTGGCCGGGGCCCGGGAGAGGCTGGAGGGGGCGCTCCCCGGAGCCATGGCGGGGCCCGCCCTGGGAGCGGGGATGGGGGAGCGCGCGGGGCCGGTATCCTGATGGGGTTGTCCCTCAAGGCCGCGTCCGCCGCGCCCGCCTCGCTTCGGGCCGAGGAGGTGGAGGGCGAACTCGACAAGCCGCACGAGGCCTGCGGCATCTTCGGCGTCTACGCGCCCGGGCAGGACGTCGCCCAGCTCTGCTACCTGGGCCTCTACGCCCTCCAGCACCGGGGCCAGGAGTCGGCCGGGATCGCTACTTTCGACGGCTCCGAGATGCGCCTGCACCGGGACATGGGCCTGGTCGGGCAGGTCTTCCCCCGGGAGCGCCTGGAGCAGCTGCGGGGCTCGATCGGGATCGGCCACACGCGCTACTCCACGACCGGGTCCTCCCGGCTCAGCAACGCCCAGCCCTTCACCTTCGAGCACGGCCAGCTGGGACCGGTGGCGCTGGCCCACAACGGCAACCTGACCAACACCCAGGCCCTGCACGCGGACCTGGTCGAGGAGGGGCAGCAGTTCGAGACCTCGAGCGACAGCGAGGTCCTGGCCCGGCTCCTGGCGCGGACCCCGGGGGAGCGCCTGGACGTGGTGCTGCAGCGGGCCCTGCCCCGGGCCCAGGGCGCCTACTCGCTCGGCTTCATCACCCGGGAGGGCCTGGTGGCGGCCCGCGACGAGCTCGGCATCCGCCCCCTCTGCATCGGCCGCCTGGGCGACCCCCGGGCCCCCGGCGGCGCCGGCTACATCGTCGCCAGCGAGACCTGCGCCCTCGACGTGGTGGGCGCCCAGCTGGTGCGTGAGGTGCGCCCCGGCGAGATCGTCAGCATCGACCACGAGGGCCTGCGCAGCTGCAGCTTCGGCACCCGCCGGCAGCCCGCCATGTGCTCCTTCGAGTTCATCTACTTCGCGCGGCCCGACTCCGTGCTCCAGGAGCGCAGCCTCTACGAGGTGCGCCGGGCCATGGGCCGGCGCCTGGCCGAGGAGGCGCCGGCGGAGGCGGACGTGGTCATCCCGCTGCCCGACTCCGGGACCCCGGCGGCGCTGGGCTATGCGGAGCAGATCGGCCTCCCCTTCGCCGAGGGCATGGTCAAGTCCCGCTACATCAACCGCACCTTCCTCCAGCCGGACCAGGCGCTGCGCGACGCCGGCGTGAGGCTCAAGTTCAACCCCATGCGCCACGTGCTCCAGGGCCGGCGCGTGGTCCTGGTCGACGACTCCATCGTGCGCGGCTCCACGTCGCGCCAGATCGTGGAGGCGCTGCGCCGGGCGGGGGCGCTGGAGGTGCACGTGCGGGTGGCCTCGCCGCCCATCCGCTACCCCTGCTTCATGGGCATCGACATCGCCAGCCGCAGCGAGCTGATCGCGGCCGGGAGGACCCTCGCGGAGGTCCGCGAGCTGATCGGGGCCGACTCCCTCGCCTACCTCAGCCTCGGGGGCCTGCGGCAGGCGCTCCGGGCCGGCAGCCAGGGGGTGGGATTCTGCTTCGCCTGCCTCGACGGCGCCTACCCGGTCCAGGTCCCGCAGCAGCTGGAGATGGACAAGCTGGCCCTTGAAGGCTGAGGCCGGGGCCCAGCGCCGGAGCCGCTGAGCTGAGCCGCTACGCCGACGCCGGCGTCGACCGGGGCCGGGCCCAGGAGGCGGTGGCCCGGGTGGCGGAGCTGGCCCGGCTCACCCAGAGCCGGTCCGTGCTCTCCGGGATCGGTCCCTTCGCCTCCGTCTGGCGCCTCGGGGACCGGCTCCCCCCGGACCCGGTCCTGGTCTCCTCGACCGACTCGGTGGGGACCAAGTCCAAGGTGGCGCTGGCCCTGGGCCGGCACCGCGGCATCGGCTCCGACATCGTCAACCACTGCGTCAACGACGTCCTCACCAGCGGCGCCGAGCCCCTCTTCTTCCTCGACTACTTCGCCAGCTCCCGGATCGAGGCGGCGGTGCTGGAGCAGCTGGCCGAGGGCATGGCCGAGGCCTGCCAGGCCGCCGGCTGCTCCCTGGTCGGGGGGGAGACGGCGGAGATGCCGGGCGTCTACGGCATCGGCGACTACGACCTGGCCGGCTTCCTGGTGGGCATGACCTCGGCCGCCGAGCTTCTCGGGCCGGAGCGGGTGCGGGACGGGGACCAGCTCCTGGCCCTGCCCTCCACCGGCCTCCACACCAACGGCTACTCCCTGG
>JASHRA010000197.1 GCA_030038765.1 Candidatus Dormiibacterota bacterium
CGGCCGTCTCGGTTAGACTTCGCTCTCTGGCCCGCCCCGTGATGAGGGAGCGCGGGCGGCTTAAGTTTGCCGGCGCGCCGCCGGCAGGGAGCGAAAGAGAGCCATGCAGGAGAAGCCGGTACTCCTAACCCAGGTTGGCCTGGAGAAGCTGCGCCAGGAGCTGGACCACTTGGTCAACGAGCGCCGCCTCGAGATCGCGCAGCGGATCAAGAACGCCAAGGAGTTCGGCGATCTCAGCGAGAACGCCGAGTACGAGGACGCCAAGAACGAGCAGGGCTTCGTCGAGGGCCGCATCCTCACCCTGGAGCAGATGATCCGAAACGCCAGCATCATCGACACCGAGGAGCCCTCCGACGGCTCGGTGCAGCTGGGCTCGTCGGTCCAGGTGCGGGACGAGTTCGGGGACACCACCTACACCATCGTCGGCCCGGCCGAGGCGGACGCGTCCTCGGGCCGGATCTCGCTGGAGTCGCCGGTCGGCAAGGCGCTGCTGGGCAGGAGGACCGGGGACAAGGTCGAGGTCGAGACCCCAGGGGGCGCTCGCCAGGTCCAGATCCTGAAGGTGGCGTGAGCCAGACGCCGCCCGCAGGCGGCCACGCCCTGGCCCAGATCATCTCCGACCGCCTGGGCAAGGCGGAGCGGCTGCGGAACCGGGGCGAGCCGCCCTGGGGGGTGGACTTCCATCCCAGCTCCAGCTGCGCGGCGGCGGCGGCCCTGGTCCCCGAGGCGCCCGGGGAGGAGGGTGAGCCGCTCAGCGTGGCCGGCCGCCTGCTGGCGCTGCGCAGCTCCGGCGGCATCGTCTTCGCCGACTGCCACGACGAGAGCGGTGCCCTGCAGCTGGTGGCCAGCCGGGAGGGGTCGCAGCCGGAGCTGGTGGAGCGCCTGGGGGAGCTCGACCCGGGCGACATCGTGGGCGCCCGGGGACGGCCCTTCCGGACCCAGCGCGGCGAGCCCTCCCTGCGCCTGGAGGGGCTGGTGCTGCTGGCCAAGGCCCTGCGGCCGCCGGCGGACAAGCGTCGCGGCCTGACCGACCCCGAGCAGCGCTACCGGCGCCGCTACTTGGACCTGCTCTCGGAGCCGGGGGCGCGCCAGCTCTTCCGCCAGCGCAGCGACATCATCCGGGGCCTCCGCCGCGCCCTCGACGAGCGCGGCTTCCTGGAGGTGGAGACGCCGGTCCTCCAGCCCATCCCCGGCGGCGGCGACGCCCGCCCCTTCAGCACCCACCACAACGCGCTCGGCAGCGACCTCTACCTGCGCATCGCGCTCGAGCTCTACCTGAAGCGGCTCCTGGTGGGCGGCTTCGAGCGTGTCTACGAGCTGGGGCCCGTGTTCCGCAACGAGGGCGTCTCGCCCCGCCACAACCCCGAGTTCACGCTGCTCGAGATCTACCAGGCCTACGGCAACCTCGCCTCCATGCAGGAGCTCTGCCAGGACCTGGTCGGGGCCGCGGTGCGGGCCGCGGGCAGCTCGCCGGCCCTGGAATCGGAGCGGGGCCTGGTCTCGCTGGAGCCGCCCTTCCCCGCCCGCCCCATGGCGGAGCTGGTGGCGGAGCTCACCGGGCTCGATCCCGAGCCGCTCTGGGAGGACCCGGACCGCTTCCTCCAGGAGGTGATGAGGCTGGGGGTGGAGCCCCCCGCCCAGGCCAGCCCGGGACGGCTGCTCTTCGCCGTCTACGACCAGCTGGTGGAGCCCAACCTGCTGGGGCCGTGCTTCGTCACCCAGTACCCGGTCGAGGTCTCGCCCCTGGCCCGGCTCGGCCCCGACCCCCGTTTCGTGGAGCGCTTCGAGCTGGTGGTGGCGGGGCGGGAGCTGGCCAACGCCTTCTCCGAGCTCAACGACCCCCTGGAGCAGCGCCGCCGCCTCACCGAGCAGGCCCGGCTCCGGGCCCAGGGGGAGGAGGAGGCGCAGCCCTTCGACGAGGACTTCGTGGAGGCGCTGGAGCACGGCATGCCCCCGGCCGGCGGCATCGGCATCGGGGTGGACCGGCTGGTGATGCTGGTGACCGGGGCCCGCAGCATCCGCGACGTGCTCCTCTTCCCCGCCCTCCGGCCCAGCCCGGGCGAGGCCTGAGCCCCACCCCGGCCGCCGGCGGGCGCCAGCACCTAATCTTGTGGGGCGTGCTGGCCCTCAACTTCATCCGTGAGCATCCGGACCTGGTCCGCCAGGGGGCGGAGCGGAAGGGGGAGCCGGCTCCCGTGGACGAGATCCTGGAGCTCGACGGCCAGCACCGGGCGCTGCTCGCCGAGGAGGAGTCGGCCCGCAGCGAGATGAACTCCCGGGCGGCCCGGGGCGCCGGCCTCTCCCCCGGGGAGCGGGAGGAGTTGGGCCGCCTCAAGGGGCGCATCCAGGAGCTGCAGCAGCGCCGCAAGCAGCTCTCGGACCGGCTCAGCGGGCTGCTGCTGCTGGTGCCCAACGTGCCCCACGAGTCCGTGCCCGAGGGGGTCTCGGACGACGACAACGTGGTCGTGCGCACCTGGGGCGAGCCGCCCCAGTTCGACTTCGAGCCGAGGACGCACTACGACCTGGGCGAGGCCCTCGGCATCTTCGACTTCGAGCGGGCGGTGAAGATCGCCGGCAGCCGCTTCGCCATGCTGCGCGGGGTGGGGGCGCGGCTGGAGCGGGCGCTCAGCTGGTTCATGCTCGACCTCGCCACCAAGGAGCACGGCTACCTCGAGATCTCGCCCCCTTACCTGGTGAGCCGGGACTGCATGGTGGGGACGGCCAACCTGCCCAAGTTCGAGGAGGACGCCTTCCACGTCGTGGAGGGTGACCGCTTCCTGGTCCCGACCGCCGAGGTGCCGCTGACCAACCTCTACCGGGACGAGATCCTGGACGCCGAGCGGCTGCCCATCCGCCACGTGGCCTGGACCCCCTGCTGGCGCAGCGAGGCGGGCGCGCCCGGCAAGGACACGCGCGGATACATCCGCCTGCACCAGTTCTCCAAGGTGGAGCTGGTCAAGTTCGTGCGCCCCGAGGGCTCGCTGGAGGAGCTGGAGTCCCTGGTGGGGGACGCGGAGTCGGTGCTGCAGCGCCTCGGCCTCCACTACCGGGTCCGGCTCATGTGCGTCGGCGACATGGGCTTCGCGCAGTGGAAGAAGTACGACATCGACGCCTGGGCGCCGGGTCTCCAGCGCTACCTAGAGGTCTCCTCCTGCTCCGTCTTCGGGGACTTCCAGGCCCGCCGGGCCAACGTGCGCTTCCGCGCCCCGGGCGGCCGTCCCGAGTTCGTCCACACGCTGAACGGCAGCGGCCTGGCCCTGCCGCGCACCTTCGACTGCCTGCTGGAGAGCTACCAGACCGCGGCCGGGGGGATCGTGGTCCCGGAACCCCTCCGTCCCTACATGGAGGGCCTGGAGGAGATCCCCGGGCCGGGGGAGTAGGCCACTCCGGGGAGATCGACCGCACGCAGACCGTGCCCATAATGCCGACGGAGGGATGGCAGAGCGGTTGATTGCGGCGGTCTTGAAAACCGCTGGGGCTGAAAGGCTCCCCGGGGTTCGAATCCCCGTCCCTCCGCCGGATTGAATTAATTCCGAGTACGACGAGTCGGCGGATCGACGAAAAGAATCAGCCGCTGATGCCAACGCTGATGCCAACCCGCTCCGAGCCGTGAGCATCTCATCCCCGGGGCTGATCAACGACTAAGGACCGCCCAGACCGGTAGCGCGACCTAGGCGAACCCGGGCCCCAGATCCGCACCACCGCTGTAGGGTGGGTCAGCTCACCGAGGTGATCCCTGGCCGGTTACGTGAACC
>JASHRA010000198.1 GCA_030038765.1 Candidatus Dormiibacterota bacterium
GGGGTCCCGACGCCCTCGGCCGCCCTCCTGGTCGGGACCGGCGGGGCGGCCCGGGCCCTGGCCCTGGCCCTGGCCCTGGAGGGCGCTGAGGTGCGGCTGGTGGGGCGCAACCGGGAGGCCGGCGCCCGGCTCGTGGCGGAGCTCGGGGAGGCGCTCCCGGTGCGCTTCCTGGGGAGCGCAGGGGAGGCGCTCGCGGAGGGGCTCCGGGGCGCCCGCCTGCTGGTCAACGCGACCCCGCTGGGCGGGCCCGGCCGGGAGCACGAGTGCCCGCTGCCGGCGGGCCTGGGCCTGGATCCCTCCCTCACCGTCATGGACCTCGTCTACCGACCCCGGCGCACCGAGCTGCTGCGCCGGGCCGAGGCCGCCGGCTGCCGCTGCGTCGAGGGGGTGGAGATGCTGGTCGAGCAGGCGGCCCTCTCCTTCAGCGCCTGGACCGGGCGCGAGGCGCCGCTCGGGGTGATGCGCGAGGCCGCCCAGCGGGCGCTGGGGGAGGCGGCGTGAGCCTGCGCCTGCTCACCGCCGGGGAGTCGCACGGGCCCGAGCTGGTGGTGCTCGTCGACGGCCTCCCCGCGGGGCTGGCGGTGGACTCGGCGGAGATCGACCACGAGCTGGAGCGGAGGCGCCGGGGCCATGGCCGGGGGGCCCGCTCCAGCCGCATCGAGAGGGACCACGGGGAGCTGGTGAGCGGCGTCGCCGGGGGTCGCACCACGGGCGCCCCGGTGGCCCTCAGGATCGTCAACCGCGACTTCGCCAACCAGCCCCAGGAGAAGCCGCGCCTGACCACGCCGCGGCCCGGGCACGCCGACCTGGCCGGCGCCACCAAACACGGCCACGACGACTTCCGCCTCGCCCGGGAGCGCGCCAGCGCCCGCGAGACGGCCGCTCGGGTGGCCGCCTCGGCCCTGGTGCTGCCGCTCCTGCGCGAGTTCGGGATCCGGCTCGGCAGCTTCGTCTGCCGGATCGGGGAGGTGGCCCTGGAGCTGGACCTCGGTCGCAGCGACGCCGCTGCCCTCGGGGCCCTCGCCGAGGCCGCCGAGGAGGACCCGGTGCGCTGCCCGGACCGGGGCCTCTCGGAGCGCATGGTGGCGGCCGTGGACCGGGCCCAGGGGCAGCGCCAGACGCTGGGCGGGAGCTTCGTCTGCTTCGCCCTCGGTGCGCCGCCCGGGCTCGGCTCCTACACCCAGTGGGACCTGCGCCTGGACGGCCGCCTGGCCCAGGCCATCTGCTCCGTGCCGGCGGTCAAGGGGGTCGAGATCGGGCCCGCCTTCGAGGTCGCGGCCCGCCTCGGGAGCGAGGCCCAGGATGCCATCTTCGCCGGGCCCGCCGGCCTGGAGCGCCGCTCCAACTTCGCCGGCGGGCTGGAGGGAGGCATGAGCAACGGCCAGCCGATCGTGCTGCGGGCGGCCATGAAGCCCCTCTCCTCGACCCGCGAGGCGGTGGAGTCGGTCGACCTCAGCAGCGGCCGGCCCCAGGACCCTCCCTACGTCCGCTCCGACATCTGCGCCGTGCCGGCGGCCTCGGTGGTGGGCCAGGCCATGCTGGGCTGGGTCCTGGCCGAGGCCCTCCTGGAGCGCTTCGGCGGCGATCGCCTGGACGCCATGCTGAGCGCCTACCAGCGGGTCCGGGAGCAGCCCACGCCGGGCCTGCAGCCGTGAGGCTGGAGCGGCTCCAGGTGGCCGAGCCGCTGCCCGGGCGGCCCAACCTGCTGCTGACCGGGCCCAGCGGCAGCGGCAAGTCCGCCGCCGGGGCGCTGGCCGCGGAGCGTCTGGGGCTGGCCTTCGTGGACCTGGACCGGCTGGCGGAGCGGCGCTCGGGGATGTCGCTGGCGGCGCTCTTCGCCAGCGCCGGCGAGGCCGCCTTCCGCCGGCTCGAGGAGGAGCTCCTGGAGCAGGCGGGAGCGCTCAGCGGGGCGGTGCTGGCCACCGGGGGCGGGGCCGTGCTCCACCCCGACGCCCTGGGGCGCCTCTCCCGCCGCGCCGTGCCGGTGGGCCTCTGGGCCGGGGCCGCGGAGCTGGCCGAGAGGCTGCACGCGGACCCGCCCCGGCCCCTCCTGGGCGCGGATCCTGAGGCCGCCCTGGTGCCGATGCTGGAGGCGCGCGGCGCCGCCTACGCCGCCCAGGGGCCGCGGCTCGAGACCGGGCGGAAGTCGGTCGTCGAGGTGGCCGACGAGCTCTGCCGCCGCTACCGCTCGGCCCAGGCCGGGCCCGGCTGCCGACTGGACCTGGAGCTGGGCTCCGACTCCCACCCGGTGCTGGTGGGGGCGGGGGCCCTGGGGCAGCTCCCCGCCCTGCTCTCGGAGCGCGTGGGCGCGGGGCGCCTGGTGCTGGTCTCGGAGCTGGCGGTGGAGTGGGACCAGGGGTCCCGGGTGGCCCGGCTGCTGGAGGACGCGGGCTGGGAGCTGCGCCGGCTGAGCTGGCCCGGCGGAGAGGGGGGCAAGACGCTGGCCGCGGTGGAGCGGCTCTGGGGCCAGTTCCAGGAACTGGGGCTGGACCGGGGCGACGCGGTGCTGGCCCTGGGGGGCGGGGCGAGCCTGGACGCGGTCGGCTTCGCCGCCGCCACCTGGGCCCGGGGTGTGCCCCTGGTGAACCTGCCCACCACGCTCCTGGCCATGGCCGATGCCGCGGTCGGGGGCAAGGTGGCCATCGACCGCCCCGGCGCCAAGAACTCGGTGGGCGCCTTCCACCAGCCGCGCCTGGTGCTGGCCGACCCCGAGATCCTCGGGGGGCTGGGCCCGGAGCCGCGCCGGGACGGCCTGGCGGAGGCCCTCAAGGTCGGCATCCTCAGCTCCCCGCTGCTCCTCGACCTGCTCCCCGAGCTGGACCTCGAGGGGCCGCCCGAGTGCGCCTGGCTGGCCGAGCAGGCGCTGCGGGTCAAGGCCGCCTACGTGGTCGCCGACCCC